>VEPD01000312.1 GCA_012027035.1 Ruminiclostridium sp.
AACAAACGCAAAAAATCTGGGCATACTGCTGAACGCAAAAAATCTTTATTTTGTGCCTTTCGGACAGGATGATCCTGTGAAGAAATGCAATTCGCTGACGGCGAATAACGAACTGATATTACCTACGATCCTTGAAGCCCTTAAAGGCAGACAGCTTCAGCCTATACTTTATTTATTGAGGCAATTATGATATATCTCGACAACGCAGCTACATCCTTTCCAAAACCGGAAAGAGTATATATGGAAATGACAAGATGCTTACGGCATTATTGTGCCAATCCCGGGCGCGGCGGCCATACCATGTCTTTGGAAGCAGGAAGGGCTGTGACAAATGCAAGGGTAAAAATAAGCAGCTTCTTTAATATAAAGGATCCCATGCGGCTGTGTTTTACAAAAAATGCAACAGAGGCTTTGAACATTGCCATAAAGGGCGGCTTGGGACCTGGTGGGCATGTAATTACAACGTGTATGGAGCACAATTCGGTAATGAGGCCTTTGAAAACTCTTGAGAAGGATTTTGGAATCATATTTACAATAATCGAAGGAAATGAATTTGGTGAAATTGATCCTGACGATATTAAAAAAAGTATCAGAAGGAATACAACTATGATCATAAGTACATTATCTTCCAACGTAAACGGTATCGTCATGCCTGTTCAGGATATCGGCGGAATTGCCAGGGAAGCCGGTATTGTATTTCTTCTGGACGCATCCCAGGGAGCGGGTTCGATTTTTATAGATGTAGAGCAATTGAAGGTCGATCTTTTGGCGTTCTCAGGCCATAAAGGTCTATTGGGGCCTCAGGGCACCGGCGGTATTTATGTCAGGGAAGGGATAAAGCTGAGATGCTTGTGTGAAGGAGGAACCGGCAGCAATTCCGAAAGCTTGTACCAGCCGGAATTTATGCCGGATTATTTTGAAAGCGGAACATTGAATACACCCGGGATAGTTGGGCTGTGTCAAGGGATAGAATTTATCAAGGAAAAAAGTATCGGCAAGATACGCAATCATAAGCATAAACTGACATTAAGGCTACTTGAAGGAATAAAGGAAATAAAAGGTTCCAGAGTATACAGCAGCCTTGAAATGAGCGGTAATTCCGGAATTGCAGCCGTCAATTTAGATGGATTTGATTCAACTGAAATCAGCCTTATACTCGACCGGGAATTTAAAATAGCCACTAGAGCAGGATTCCACTGCGCACCAATAGCCCACCGCAAATTGGGAACCCTGGATAAAGGTATTGTGAGATTCAGCCCGGGATATTTCAATACCGTGTATGAAATAGATTTTGTTATAAAAGCTCTGAAAAAAATTTCACAAAAGAGCATGTAATAATAAGACTTTTTTATCTATTCGCCGTAAAATCATACGAGGTGATAAATATGAGAAATAATGCTCTGAAAAGTATTCTATCATTTGCTATTCTGGCCGTATTGGTAATAATAGCATTGAAAATCCTTAAGTTTGCACTTGTAGTAGTTCTACCCATTGCAATCGTAGTTTTTGTGGTGTATATTATCTATATTTTCTTAAATGGGAATTCATGATTTCCAGTAAAACCTGAGTCGGGAGGTATACAGAGCCTCACGACGGATGATAAACATGCAGGGACGATAATTGATCGCCCCTGCACAAATCCTGTACCTTTAAAAATCAATAATAAGTATACCCGCCATATGGGGAACTGTCATAGAATCTCGGAAATCCGAAGAATCCCGGAAATCCGAAGAATGGTCTCCTTCTGCGAATAAGACTGTTAATCAGCAATATTGCTATCAGATCTCTCAAGATTCGTCTTCCTCCACCCAAGAACTGTCTTTCATTGCTATTGGAGTTTTGCCTGACTGCTGCTTCAACATCACTTTCAACATTTGTGTAAATTTGATCAACCATATGATCCATTTCTTCCTGTGAAGGACAATGCATTTTACCCTTGGCTGCCTCTAAATTGTCACACATGTTCTCAACTTGAGGCTGGATGATATTGTATGTGTTTGGAAACATCGATTCCAGTTCAGGCTGTGCCATATTCATCATAGGGTTGTATTGCCCTTGTACGTTCATCATTGGATTATACTGACCCTGTACGTTCATCATTGGATTATACTGACCCGGCATGCCCATCATTCCTGTATTTTGCATCTGCTCACGGAAATAGCACTGCATATTCATCCCTCCTGCACAAAAGTGCAACCATTTCACAGTTTCATATGATATTATATTATGCGGCTTGGATATCTTAGGTTACATAATTCGTTAACAAAACAACATAATCCTGAAAGAGGCAACATTTTACACGCATGGTAAATATATAGCTACCTGTCAGCTGCCTGTCTTTATTCTGTTCACGGTAAAATCATGAATACAGAAAATGTAAAACCTCCTTTGATACCAAAAGTATCTTTAGGAGGTTTTTTCAATGAAATCTACAAACACAGATTACA
>VEPD01000344.1 GCA_012027035.1 Ruminiclostridium sp.
GCTTCAACCGCTCCGGCTACATTATCCTTTAGCATTTTTTTTGAATTTTCCATACCGTACAGGGTTATAAATGTTGCTTTTTCTTTAGCTGCATCGCTGACGGAGGTTTTTCCCATCTCTTAAACGCTTCCTTCCACATCCATTTTGTCGACTTTGATTTGGAAGGCAAGCCCGATTTTTGCAGCATAGGCATCCAATCTCTCCGTTTCATCATGTCCGGCTCCGCATAGCGCGGCAGCTGCTAATACCGGGGCTTTTAGAAGCGCTCCGGTCTTGCATTTGTGCATATATTCCAGAGTGTCACCCGTTATCTTCCTGCTTTCGGATTCAAGGTCTACTACCTGCCCTCCGATCATGCCTGCGGTACCGGAAGAACGGGCAATGATACCCATTGCTTCAATTCTCCCGACAAGTCTGTCATCTCCGGATAAGGTATACTGAAGCATCAATTCAAACGCCTGATTCAGCAGCGCGTCCCCGGCCAGTATTGCAATGGCTTCGCCGAAAACCTTATGGTTTGCAGGTCTTCCCCTTCTGAAATCATCATTATCCATTGCGGGAAGATCGTCATGTATCAGTGAATATGTATGAATCATCTCTATTGCACATGCATAGGGAAGAATATCTCTTTCATCTCCCCCCAGCATTTCACAAACAGCAAGGGCAAGGATGGGCCGCAGCCTTTTGCCGCCTGCCGAGAGGCTATATTTCATTGCCTTGTAAATAATACTCTCAGGTGCATCTTTTAGAACGATATAACTATCCAAAGCACTATTAACTATTTCGGTCCACTTACTGAACCTTGTCCTGAATTCCATATCCACCTCTATTTATATCCTTATAAAGAGCAAAAATTGGCACAATCCTCTTCTTTCCGCTCGGAATGACATATACAGGATATAGTCATTCCGTGGAGCGCTTGCGTTATAGGACTTCCATCAAGCTCCGGGCATAGCTTCCTCAGCAATTTCACCATTCTCTTTTTCAATCAGCAGTGTAATCTTGCGTTCGGCTTCATCAAGCCTTTTGCTGCAATATTTTGAAAGCTCCACACCTTTTTGAAAGAATTCTATTGATTCATCCAGTGTCAGTTCACCTTTTTCAAGCTTTCCGACGACTTCTTCAAGTTCAGCTATTGCCTGCTCAAATTTAGCATTATACGTTTCTTTCATACAACCCTCCAAACCTCTTTTTACCTGATCAAATCAGCAACCTCAAAACCCGACGGCCTTGTGAAATAGTTTCAAATAAATACTCAACTTTCCCACCCTATGAGATTCCCACGTCGCTACCGCTCCTCGGAATGACAAAGTTATATTTTATGCCATTGCGAGCGGAGCGTGGCAATCTCGCTTTTGCTTCAATTATCAGGCTGGGATCAGGCTGGGAAAGTTGTGTAAATACTACAGAATTCCCATATTGGAAGCTCAATCTGCAGTACAGTCAAATCTGCCATCCTGAAGACTTATTTCAAGCTTATCCCCCTGTTGGATATTTTTCACCGATTTTATCAAAGCTTCATCTTTTTTGGATTTCACCAGTCCATAACCCCTTGCCAACGCACTTAAAGGGCTTAATGAATCCAGCCTGGCAACAAGAATGGAAAGCCTGTTTTTGTTACTTTTCATTTCAGCTTCAAGCGCCTTTTTCATATATTTACTGAGCATATCTATACTGAGTCTTTCCTGATATACTTTATTATAGGGCTGTTTAAAAGCAGTGCTGGACATGAGTCTTTTGACGGCAAGCCTGTCCATGGCGATCTTTCTGTTCAATGCATTTCCAAGCCGTTTGTTCAGATTATTGATCCTATCGGTAATCACTGTCTTTTCAGGCATTACCAATTCGGCTGCAGCAGCCGGCGTAGGCGCCCGCATATCTGCAACGAGATCAGAAATGGTAAAATCCGTCTCGTGACCAACGGCGGAAATCACTGGAATCCTTGATTCATAAATGCTTCTGGCTACTATTTCTTCATTGAACGCCCACAACTCTTCCAGTGAACCCCCGCCCCTTGCAATTATTATCACATCCACCATGTCGAGTGCATTCAGTCTTCTCAAAGCTGCGGAAATCTGTCCTGCAGCCTGTTCGCCCTGAACCTGGACAGGATACACCTTGATTTTAACATTATAAAAACGTCTGCTTAGAATATTGATTATATCACGTATTACCGAGCCTTTTGACGAAGTGATGACCCCGATGCTTTCAGGCAGGTAAGGAAGCTTTTTTTTGGCGGATACGTCAAACAGCCCTTCGCTCTGCAGTTTCCTTTTGAGCTGTTCAAAAGCGATATGCAGGCTCCCCAACCCATCCGGCTGTATCTCCTCGGCATAAATCTGGTACTGGCCGTCTCTCTCAAAAACCGACAGATATCCGCGTATGATCACCTTCATACCGTCTTCAGGCAGAAATTTCAGGCCCGCAGCATTAGCTTTGAACATAACGCATTTTATAAGGCTGCTTTCATCTTTTACAGTAAAGTACATGTGGCCTGAATAATGGTTCTTGAAATTGGAAATCTCGCCTTTTACCCATAATCCGGAAAGAACGAGATCTCTTGAAAACAGGTTTTTTATATATTTATTCAGTTCCGATACGGTTAAAACATTGCGCATTTGCATATTAGAATCACTCACTGCTTATTGCTCCGCTGCAGGTTCACTCACCCTGGATACTTTACTCAATATCCCGTTTACAAATGAGCCTGCATCTTCAGTGCTGTATTTTTTAGCCAGTTCCACAGCTTCATTAACCGAGACATTATAAGGAATATCATCTCTGAAACAAATCTCATATATACTGAGACGCATTATCGAAAGATCAATTTTGGAAATTCTGCCTATCTTCCAGCCTTTAGAATGAATCTCTATTGCTTTGTCAATAAAAAGAAGATTTTCCTGTACGCCGTCTATTACTCCACTGACATATTCCCTGTCCTTGCCGGTGAAGGAGTTTTCCTCCAATACCCTGTGGATTTGCTCTTCTCTATCGTCCTTCTGAATCTCTAATTGGTACAAGAGCTTCATCGCGATTTCTCTGGACGCTCTTCTTCCCATCAGCTTTCCTCCCAACAATGTACGGGACACACCCGCCTTTTACCTGTAGGTACCGGGTGGTAAAACCCTGTCCAGCATGTTTTTTATGTAATCTCTGTCTTCATGTATTCTTTTCCCAATATAATAACCTACACCGGCTAATATTGCAATAAAAAGCACCTTAAAAAACCCAAGCAGTAATATCGCCACAGCAATGAGAAGCCCGGTAACTGCGCCAATAATACCTCCACGATGAGCAGTGAATACTTCTAAAATCTTCTCAAGGTCCATCTGCGATACCTCCCTATTCCACTCTGGTTTTGCTTAAAGCTCCGGAATATATGCTATCAACTATGATTTTTACTTCCTTTACATCTATTCCCGAACTCTCTTCAACAGATTTTTTCACACGTTCCTGCACATCTCCCGAGATAGCCGGTATGTTCATTTCCGGCATTACCACCATTTTAACATTTATAGCCACGCTGTCTTCAAGCCTCTTCACATATGCCTTCGATTCCTTTACCCCATTGACCTTTCTTGATGCATTTAGCGCTATGTTCTCAATGGAGTTCAGGGAAATTCTTACTTCCCCGATATTAGTATGTTTACTGACAGCTTTTTTATCCTTATTGCTTTTCACTCCCGACAACAGGAACATAAGACTTAAGACGAAAAATAAAAGTCCGATAAGAAACATTGCAATCCGCGGCCCGGGACTGTCGTTCAAAAACACATAATCGTCAAGGTTACGGTATATGATTTCGAAAAAATCCGTTTTCACTGTAATCAACATGATTATGGCAGAAATAACCGCCAGACAGAATGCATAAAAAGCAAGCAGAACTCTGAAAAAAATATTCATATGCAGCACTCCCCTTTAGTAAGTTTTCATAAGTATTGGGACCAATATTTTATTATGGTATTAATTACATTATAGTGTATTTATATGAAAAAATAAACCCTTGCGGGTTTATTTATTTGAAAGCCTGCTATTTATTTGCTTTTACAGGTTCCTCGATTATTTCTTTTTTGTGCTCTCTTTCCATATTCACTCCCTGGATATGTATGTTTACTTCTATTACGTTCAATCCGGTCATTGTTTCAACAGCGTTTTTTACTTTCTCCTGTATGCTCCATGCGACATCGGGTATGCGGAATCCATATTCAACAATGATGTACAGGTCGATTGCCGCTTCCTTTTCACCTGCTTCCACCTTGACTCCTTTTGACAGGTTCTTCCGGCCAAGCGCTTCTGCTATGCCCCCTGCTATACCGCCGCTCATACCTGCTACGCCAGGTACTTCCGTAGCAGCGATTCCGGAGATTATTGCCACTACTTCATCTGTGATTTTAATAGCGCCTATCTCATTTACAACGCTTTGTATATTATCTTCCATACGGCACCTCCGTACCTGACCTTCTTTGCTTCATACAGAAATATGCTTGGGAAATTGTAATGTTATCAGGTATCTATATTATATCACCATGAAATGCCTAATACTACAGCGAAAACTTCTTTTTTATACGTATTCATGCGCCTTGCCGAAATAATCCTTCTGGTATTTGTGCATTATATATTGTTATTTCGTCAAGGATAATTCGGTAATTTTTGCTGTAGTATCGATTAAAACAATTTCTTTATATGGATATCTTCAAAGGCGATCTTTGCCTGCCGTGATACGATATCTCCTATTTGTGCTGTCTGTGCGGTAGTGAGGCTGGCCGCTTTTACAATTATGTCAATGCTGCCGTCATCTGCGAATAGAGCTACTGCGTCGCTGAAGCCTTTTTCTCTGATCAATGTTTCAATACGCATTTCCTTATCTGCATTTTCCAGCAACGCCATCATTTTGTCGTAGGCTTCAGCCCTGATTTCTTTTGAAGCATTCACATCTTCCGTTATTGCTTTTAGAGAGTCACTGCTTTTACTCCTGCTTATTTCCTTATCCATTTTTGCCTGTGCAAAAAAGTCGTTTGCCAGCTTGGAAGCACTTACATCTGTTTTCTTTCCGGGCTTTTCATCTTTTTTGGCGTCCATCGCAGTATCAATTTCCTCATTTCCCAACTGATTATCAACATACACCGCTTCACCGAGTTTACCGTTATCCTTGCCGGCGGATGTACTCCCCTGCTTGTAGCTGTACTGCAGATACCCTGCAACAACTATCATAAGAATCAAAGCAAGAACTACAATTTGCTTTCTTTTAAAAACTACCATTATAATGCCCCCTTTTCGAAACTGCATCTATATCCAACGTATAATAAGGAATATGTCCTACTCATTAAATATGTATATTCAAAAGTGTACAGCTTTATTTCTTTTTTTTGGAAAACCTTTATTTTTTCCTCTCCATCACCTGAATTTTATGAACAGGTATATCAAGCAATACCTGAACGGCCCTGTTGAGCTTTTCTCGAACCTGCGGGTCTGAAGCGCCTTCTGCTACAACCAGCACACCCTTCGCCACCGGTTCGATTTCTTTGATTATTACCGGAGTTTTATCACCATTCTCGCCATTTTTAAAAACCATTGCGCTGTCGGAGCTGCTCTGAGCTATTTTTCTTGTACCACCTCCACTATCTTTTTCATCTGTGCTGTTCTCACTTGTTTTAGTATCATATGCCGGAATATTTTCTTTTCCTGTGGAATAAGTGATCATCACCTCAACCTTTCCTGCTCCTTCCACCTGGGATAAGATATACTTCAGTTTAGTTTCCATATCGTCAGAAGTTTTTGTAACGGCTGCCGACGTCTCGATGCTGTCTGTCCCCGGGGTATTTGAATCATTGGCGGCAGGCTTTTCTTTTCCGGAGAAAAACGTACTCCCCACAATTATGATAATTACTCCTATAATAATGATTATTGCTGCATTCTCGATCAGTTTCCTTCTATTTTTGGATTCAAGCAATTCCTTGAAACGGTTGAATATTTCCATAATGCTCACTCCTTGAAAATAATTTTTACTTCTTCGATTTGGAGATTACAATAATATCCCTGTTAAGGCCAAACAAACTGATAATTCTGTCTTCCAGCTGTTTTTTCAATTTTGGATCCACATCGGAACTACCTGTTTCCTCCAGCTTATCTTCACCGATCTTTACTTGCCGGACTTTAACGACAGGCTTGATATTGTTATCTACTTCAGAGGTGGTGATTTCAAGATATACCCGTTTCACCTCGCCGAAGGATTCTGAATTATAATCTTCATTGATTATCACGTCTCCTTTAACCACGGCAACACCTTTGGATTTCTTTGCGCTTTCCTCAAGCTGTCCGATTATTTTCTTTCTATATACCTCGGTGATCAGTTTCATCTGATCATCCTTCAAAAGCTTGCTGTTTTTTTCTATTTCCAGCCTGTCGATAGTATTGCTGTTTGCGACTTGTATGTCTTCAAGGTTGAAATCACTGCTGAAAAGCTTCAAAAACGGATTGATTATAGCTATTATCAATATCACTCCCGTTACAAGTCCACAGTATTTTTTCATCCTGCCGGAAGGCATCAGTATCTCTATGACGGCTAAGAACAATACCAGAGCTGTTATATTCAAAATCCAATCATTTAAAAATCTAAGCATTTACCCTTTATCCCTTTCACTATACTTGAACCGCCAACCGCCTGAACCCGCAGAGGAAATGCAGAAATCCTCCCCTGTAACACTTCCCGGCACTTTACCGTATCATTGCGCTGAGGTTTCCTGCGCTTATCAATGCTGTAATTGAAACCAGAAACATAAATCCCACAGCAGCCGAGACTCCGAAAATATATACCATTGATCCGGCAACATCGCCTATGCAATTTGTTATCCGTTTTTCGGAAATAGGCTCAACAAGAGCTGAAGCAGCTTTGTACAATACAACCAGCGCCAGAATCTTCAACAAAGGCACGATACATATTATTAACACTCCAACCATTACTGCCAGGCCGGCAGCATTTTTGATAAGCAAAGTACATCCGATTACTGTGTCTGCGGCGTCAGCAAGTGTTTTTCCTACTATGGGTATGAATGTCCCTATTGCAAATTTGGCAGTTTTGCTTGTAACGCCATCAATTACAGCGCCAAAGGAACCCTGCAGTGATACCACGGCAATGAAAAGCGTAAGGATAGTTCCCAGAGCCCAGCCTGTGATCTGTTTCAGTAAAGCGGTAAGCCTGGAAATCTGAATTTATTCCGATATATTGCTTACAATGGAAAGTATTGTCGACAAGAAAATCATAGGTATAAACACACTTTTCATGATAGTTGCCGACACTTCCACTATCATTAGCATCAGAGGTTGAAATATCCCTCCGGAGGTAAAGTTGCCGCCGGAAACAAGCAATGTTATCAGTATTGGCGTAGTTGCATACATGAAGTCCACCATCCCGTCTATCATGCTCATGGCCATTTGCATGGCAGTACTGAAGCTGACCAGGAGAACGGATACAATAACTATGTAGCAAACATAAAAAGCAATTTCACTCACACCTTCACTTAGAAATGAAGCTTGCAGGTTTCGTAAAAGAGCGCACAAAACGATTAGTACAACGAGCTTGATTAGAATATCAAGATTTGTATATATTTCTTTGAACAAGAACCTTAAAGCATTGTTGGCAATACTTTTAAAGCTGAGCTCGAATTTACCTGTTGCAGCATCTTTAATAATGCTCCTGGGATCATAATCCTGGAGAATATCATTTATCTCGCTGTTTGTCCGTTTTTCAAGCTCCTCCTGAATGTTTTGGACCTCATTGGATTGGTACTGCCTGTCCATGATTTCGTTTGAATCAATTTCCCCGATACCATCTCCTGTCAATTCTTCAGCATAAGTGTAAGAGATGCCGTAGTACATCACTGCAAGCAGCATTATAACTGAAACAAAAAGCTTTGCTGTTATTGCCAAATATCTTCTGTACTTTCTTCCCATTTTGTCCTCCCCACATCTATGGCATAATCCGGGTAATCAGTTCCAGCAACGATGTTATGATTGGTACAGCCAGAACTACAATAATAACCTTCCCTGCCAGTTCAATCTTGGATGCAATGGAGGCTTCTCCCGCATCCTTGCAAACCTCCGCTCCAAATTCCGCTATATAAGCTATACCGATAATTTTCAGTACCGTAGTGAAATATGCAGGATCAATGCGGGCTTTATCGCTGAAGCTCCGGAGCATGTCCAGAACTGCTGAAAGCTTGGAAGCTACCAGCAGGAAAATGACAATACCTGTAATAATGCTTATCTGAACAGCTATTTCCGGTTTTTGTGCTCTTAAGACTATGATAATTACAGCTGAAACCACTCCCAGCCCCACTATCTGCAGTATTTCCAATGCTTTTCCTCCCTGGTACACTTTCAACTTTAAAATATACTAGTATCAGTTCAGCTTGAATATGGTTTTAACAGTATCAAAAAGGTTTGCGACCTCTCTTACCACCAAGAGCAAAACCACTATCAGACCCGCCAGGGTCGTCATCATGGCTTGTTCTTCACGTCCCGATCTCATAAGAAGCTGGTTCAGGACTGCTACCAATATACCTATGGCAGCGATGCGAAAAATCAAATCTACCCCCATAATTCACTTCTCCTCTGTAAAGTATTAAAACAAGACTATTACAATTGCCAGCCCGCCCAGTATTCCCAGGCTTCTATACATACCTTCATTTTTGTTTCTCGCCCTCTCCGCCTTCTCTTCCTGCAAAGCCAATTGATTTATTGTAAGGCGTATATTCTTTATCTGCCCTTCCAGGTCCGAGCTGCCTAGAATTTTACCAAAAGCGGCAAGTATCTCTTCATCTTCTTTATTAAGCGAAGTCTTTTTTATGTTTTCTCTTACTGCTGTTTCCCAGGCGCAGGAAGCACCGACGCTTCTATCGGACTTAAGCCTGTCTGATGCGGCAGAAAAGAAAATCCCCACCTCGCTGCCGGTACAATTATAGATTCTATCAAAAGCTTCCGTTACAATATCCGAAAGGTAGCTGATCCGGTTTTCAAACATCTGCAATAGTGATTGCAGCTCTCTCAGCTGCTGGGGCCTCTTTTTGCAGTCAGTTGAAAGAATATATCCGAGGAAGCCGGAGGATAGTAATACTATGATGCTTCCAAGTAATTTAAATATCATGGCAACCCTCTCCCGCAGCAGTTTTCATTGTAGTACCGTCAATTACTTCCACAAGTGTTCCCGGTCCCCTGGAATTGCCCAGAACAATATATCTTTCAAAAACCTTGTCTTCCAATAGTTTCAGGACTTCCCTCCTGCTTTTAAGCTCTGAAACATTATACCCATGCGCGGATGTGATGATTTTCACACCTGCATTCAGTGCACCGAGGACTGCTTCGCTGTCTCCTTCGCAGCCTATCTCGTCAGTGATAATGACATCGGGCGACATGGACCTGATCATCATAGCCATCCCGATACTTTTCAGGCAGCCGTCAAGTACGTCCGTTCTAATTCCTACGTCATTCTGAGGCAACCCCTTGAAGCAGGCCGCTATTTCCGCTCTTTCATCAACAATACCGACTTTGACGCCTTTAAAATACCTTCCGGGGATTCCATCGCTCAAGCTTCTGGCAATGTCTCTCAATAGTGTCGTTTTTCCGCATTGCGGCGGTGAAATCAATAACGTATTGTATATTTCCGAATCGCCTTTGATAATATATTTCATTATTTTTGCGGCACAGCCTATTATCTGATTTGATAATCTGATATTCAGCCCGGAAACATCCTTGATGTTTTTTATTGAGTTTCCGTCATATACCACTCTGCCGGCAATGCCTATCCTGTGTCCGCCTCTTAGGGTCAGATAACCGTTCCTTATTTCCTCCTGGAAGGCGTATATGGAATTTTCACTCATAAGCTCCAGAGTATTGGAGATGCTTTTTTGCGACACAGTCACAGCATTATCCGGATTAATTTCCAAACAACCGTCCGTCCTGACAAACCATTCTTTTCTGTAATTTTGCAATATTAATGGTTTGTCTGCTCTAAGCCTTATCTCCTCAAGCTGTTCCAGATCATGCATTTCCACCTTGTCCAAAATGTCTGCCAGTTCCCGGGCTAAAACCGGCAAGATATCTCTTTTCAGCCGTTTCAAGCCGTTTTCCCTATCCGTAATCATATGTTTTCTCCCTGATTTTTTCATTAGCTTCTTTATGTTCTATAAGTATTTGACTTTGTCCAACTTTATGACACATACCACAGTGAAATAAACATTTATTTTTTCGGCATATATCCGCCAAATAAAAAACTCCTGAAGGATAAAACCTTCGGAGTTCTTCAGCGATTTTTTATTTATGAATACAAAACAGGTATATCATTTCAGCTTTCCAAAAGTGTCCATTGGCCAGAATCTAAAAACTGCCCTGCCTTCCACCTGGCTCCGGTCAATAAAGCCGAATGACCTGCTATCCTTGCTTACTCCCCTGTTGTCCCCAAGAACAAAATATTTCCCATAAGGTACTTTATCAGGAAGTTGAAAGTCTCTCTTGCTTGTTACGCCTTTTACATATGGCTCATTCTGTTCTACTCCATTAATATAAATTTTTCCGTCTTTTATGTCCACCAAGTCGCCCGGCGTCCCGACCACTCTTTTTACAAGCCTTATATTACTTTTTTCATTGATAGGCTTGAAAACTTCCTTCACATCTGTCAAAAAAACCTTTATTTCATCAGCAAAGCTGTTTATCGACTTGTTCTCAATAAACACAATGATATCACCTTTTTTCGGGTACGCAAAATTATATGTAAGCTTATCTATAAACAGATGCTGTCCTTCCATCAAAGTATCCTGCATTGACGACTGCAGCACCGCGGTAGTCGCAAAAACCTTGGTATTCAATAACATGACCAGAATAAAAGCTCCTGTCAGAGTAATGATCCACTCACTTATTTCACGCAGTAAAAAATTTTTGCCTGACACCTTCTACCACCCCTTAAATATAAAAGTAGGCAATTTATAAAACGGCCTACCTATATCGTACTGCGCCATCACTCATGCTTATCGTTGCATTCGCTGCATTCGCAATCGCATTCAATTTCAATATCCTTCCCGCAATGCGGACAGTTTATGGCGGTATTGTCCTCATTGAATGCCGCATCATCGATCAGTACCGTTTCTCCGCAGTGGGGACATTCAAACTCACCATCATCATAAATCTCATCCTCATCCTCATCTTCGTCGTCTTCATCTTCATCTTCATCTTCTTCATCTTCGTTGTCTTCATCATCCTCATCGCAGGATTCGTCCTCATCATCGAAAACATTGCTTTCTATTTCGGCTATATCCTCATCCATGCTATCAACCTGTTCACTAAGCTGTTCCTGCACTTCTTCGATATCATCCACTGCAAGCGCTACATCATCCAGTACTTCTATTATAGCCTTCAGCAGTCTCCCTTCATTTGTTGCATCGCTTATCTGCATGCCTTCGGCCAAACCCTTCAGATAAGAAACTCTCTCCTTCAGATAATTCATATAGCACCTCCTCATTATTTATTAGAATATTATTCTCGGGTTTACAAAAGTTATTCGGGTAAAAAAACAGCTATGCTCTTTCCAGATACTCGCCGGTCCTTGTGTCAATTCTGATAATATCTCCCTGGTTCACAAACAAAGGTACCTTTACTATAGCGCCCGTTTCTAATGTGGCAGGCTTGTTTGCGCCCGTTGCAGTATCTCCCTTGAAGCCCGGTTCAGTATGGGTGATCTCAAGTTCGACAAATGTAGGCGGTTCTATTCCGAAAACATTGCCTTTGTGTGACAGGATTTTTACTGTCATGTTTTCTTTTACAAATTTAAACGCATCGCCAATGGTGCTTTTGCTTATGGGAAGCTGCTCATATGTTTCCACATCCATGAAATAGTACAAATCGCCGTCATTATAAAGGTATTGCATATCTTTTCTTTCAATATGGGCTTTCGGCATTTTGTCATTTGGGTTAAAAGTTCTTTCAACAGTTGACCCGGTTATAATATTCCTGAGCTTCGTTCTAACAAAAGCTGCCCCTTTGCCTGGCTTGACATGTTGAAACTCCACTACCTGGAATATCTGGTTGTCCAATTCAAAAGTTGCGCCGTTTCTGAATTCACTGGCAGTTATCATAAAAAATCCCTCCGTTTTGTCCTCTATCTATATTAAATTAAATCTTCAAGCATTTCAAGAAAAATTTACCGTTATCCGATATATAGCCGCCGTAACTATTCAGGGGTAAACACAATCCAACCAGGAAAGAGGGGAGAATGGCCGGTAGGACATTCATGTTGCAAGCGTTACAGATTCTTATGGTATCATATTACAGTCAATTCCTTGGCAGATGATGTAAGAATTACCGGCCTATCGTCCTTAACCACAACCATATCCTCAATTCTTACTCCGCCAAGTCCGTCAATATAAATACCCGGCTCTACCGTCACTATCATTCCATTTTTCATTATTTTGGCGCCGGTCATCGACAGTCTGGGTTCTTCATGAATTTCCAGTCCCACTCCGTGTCCGAGGCCGTGGCCGAAGTTT
This sequence comes from Ruminiclostridium sp., assembly GCA_012027035.1. GTDB lineage: Bacteria > Bacillota > Clostridia > Acetivibrionales > DTU013 > MnB-11. The sequence goes on from VEPD01000344.1 coordinate 12,534, forward strand.
TCTCCATAGCCTTCCTTTGCTATCATGTTCCGGGCAATCATATCTATATCTTTTCCTGACGACCCTTTTTTCACTCCTGCCGATGCTTCAATTTGTGCATCAAGTACGATTTTATATATTTTTTTTAGCTCTTCTTCAGGTTTTCCTAAAAAAACCGTCCTTGTCATATCGGAACAATAGCCGTTGTATAAAGCCCCAAAATCCATTGTTATGGCTTCCCCCAATTGAAGTTTCTTTTCCGATGCAACACCGTGGGGCATGGATGAACGGTTGCCGGATGCTACGATGGTTTCAAAGGAGGCTCCGCTTGCCCCCAGCTTCCGCATGTGATACTCCATTTCAGCTGCAAGCTCTACTTCGGCAATGCCCGGCTTAATTGCGCCAAGTATATGAGTATAGGTGTCATCCGCTATCTCCACGGCTTTTTTAATAAGCCTGAGTTCTTCATTATCCTTGATCTCTCTCAACTCATCCAGCATTCCGCCAAGAGCCCGCATTTCCTTTACATTGAACTTTTCCCTGTATTCGGTGTATTTATCAACTGTGAGATTTGCATCTTCAAAGCCAAGCATTTCAATATCCATGCTTTCGAAAACATCATTAAGGCCCTTGACAATGCTTCCCCGGTAAGTGGATATCTCATAATCCGGCGCTTGCTTTTCAGCCTGCCCGGTATATCGGAAATCTGTAACCAGCACCGCCTTGCTTTCTGTTATTATAAGCCATGCCGAACTACCTGTGAATCCAGAAAGATATGTATAATTCTCTTTCTTTGTCACCAATACAGCATCCAGCTTTGTTTTCCCCATTTTATTCCTTAGTTTTGATAACCTTTTCCTTATTGCTTCAACACTCATAATGACCCTTTTCTGTTTTTGATTCTACCGCAAAAACTCATGTTCCAACAAAATTTCGATAGCATCGGAAAGATGTCGCGCGGGGAAATGCCTCTAAAGCAGCTCTTGCTCCACTTTCCTCAGACGTATTCCTTACGGGTCGGCAAAATTTTGTTTCCACATTGGACTTTTTGCGGCAGAATCATTTTGGCATATCTATTTGGTCTTCCGGATCATGAATCACAGGTTTACTGCAGCTTTGAGAGCCAGCAGATAGCTGTCAGCCCCAAACCCGCTTATCTGCCCGCAACAGACCGGAGCAATTACCGACTTGCTTCGGAATTCCTCCCTTGCATGTATATTGGACAAATGAACCTCTATCGCTGGAATTTCCACCGCCTTAAGCGCATCTCTTATTGCAATGCTGTAATGGGTATATGCTCCCGCATTTATAATGAGGACGGCATAAACACCCCGTGCGCTGTGTATCCTATCTATTATCTCACCTTCATGATTGGTCTGAATGAAGTCCAGATCCATTCCCAGACCTGACGCCTCTTTATTCATCATTGATGCTATCTCGCCAAGGGTAACAGTCCCATATACGTCTTTTTCCCTTGTACCCAGAAGGTTCAGATTGGGCCCGTTTATTACCAGTATCTTTTTAGACATTTTTAACCTCCCGAAATCCGATTATATATGTTTTTGAGTTTTAATGCGTCCTCTGCCATCTTTCCTCTGGATTCGCAAATAATGACCGGTTCCACCCGCTTATTATAAAGCGCTTCGGCCAGATATTCGAATTCAGGGCCAAATTGGGTGTCGTCCTGTGTCCAGTGCTTTTTTTCTCCGCCCGGTGTAAATTCTATACGGCTGAAATGAGAATGCAAATTCTTAAGCCTGTATTCACCCAGGGTGCTTTCTATTCTGTCCAATATCTGTTCAAAATCCTTAGTTGAATTAAGACATCCCATGCACCTTGCATGAAGATGTCCGAAATCGATAGTCGGTATCAGTCTTTCATCCAGAGTACAGAGTTCTAAAACTTCTTCAAGCGAGCCAAGCTGATTCAATTTGCCCAATACTTCGGGACATATGGCTATATCGCCAAAGCCTGCGGCATCTGCTTCATTAATGGTGTCCTTCAATACCTGCTTTGCTGTTTGCAAAGCATGCTCCCTGCTTGTTCTGCTGCAGGAGCCCGTATGTACCACAATTCTTTTTGCGCCCATCCATTTGGCTGCCTGAAGTGTTTCAAGCATATATACGATGGAATTAATCCTCTTTTCTTTTTCCTCGCTTGCCATATTTATATAATATGGCGCATGAATGCTTAAAAATATATCGTTCAGCCGTGCTTGTTCACCTATCTGCCCTGCAAGCTGTGAGCTTATCTTGACGCCTTTGCTGCATTGGTATTCGTATGCGTTCAAACTCATTTTTTCCAGCCAGGCAGGCATTTGGGCAGAGGACTTGTATCCCTGCTCATAAAAAATATCCGAGTTGCCCGATGGACCGAAACGTATCATCCATATCTCCTTTTCCCTGATATTACAGCGAAAACTACCTTTCATCCTTAAAGAAATAATATGTTTAAGGCATTCGCCATTATTTCCGCAAGGCGCATAAATGCCTTTAAAAGTGATGTTTTCGCTGTAGTACTAAACGTGTCTTGTCCTTCTTTTAACAAGTACCGCAGCCTTTGTTACCGCAGAAACCACATCGACTTCGAATTGCTGGCTGAGAGCATTTATTTTCGAATATAGCTCCCCTTTCTCCGTAACTATGTATTTTGAGGGTAGATCGTTGAGTGCAATTGCCGCAATATCCATCATGCATTTTTCACATTTGCACATGTTTATATCACTCAGGATATCTTTCATCTGGTTGAATACAATCTCCTCCATATAGTTTTTAATCTGTGGCATAAAAAAATCCCCCCTTGGTTTTATTGCTTATTTTACCCTCTTATAACAGGCCTGTATACCATTTTATAATATCCCAACCTAGAATTATGCACAAGTAGGCGCCGATAACTATGAATGGTCCAAAAGGTATTGTATCCTTCTTATTCTTTTTGCGGAGAATTATCAGAAGCAGACTTGCAATTCCCGCCAGAATTATTGAAAGAAACAAAGCTTCCAGGGTAAGCTGCCAGCCCAGAAACATACCTATTGGGGCAAAAAGCTTGACATCCCCCATTCCCATGGCGTCGTCCGTCCGATATACCAGCATTCCGATTATTGCAACAAGAAGCAGTAATCCTGAACCGGATAAGATGCCTGCCAGCGGCAGCCACCATTTACCGCCGCCATAGATCATCTGTCCCGGGAATAGTATATTGTACGCCATAACAATTACGCCTCCGGCAAGTCCTGCTATCACCAACTCGTCCGGAATTATTCTGTGATCTGCATCTATAAAGAAAATGGCGATTAATATTACAATCAAATATGTAAATGCTAAAAATGCAAAGCTGGTCCCAAACTTCAGGAAAAGCCCTATTACTGCTGCGCCGGTCAATAATTCAACAAAAAGGTATCGCGGAGAAATGCGTGCCTTGCAATAACGGCACTTACCCATCAACAGCAGCCAGCTGACCACAGGTATCAGATCCAATGGGGACAGCCTTTTACCGCATGACGGGCAGGCAGACGGCGGAGCAATAATGGATTTTCCCTCAGGAACCCTGTATATAAGAACATTTACAAAGGAACCCAAAGCCAGTCCGAATATGAAAATAAAAATGTAAACAGCTGCCATTATTCACCCACAACCCTTTCTACACATTTAGCTTAATTCTCCAAAATTCATAAAAATCCTTCACCTGCATAAATATTTTGAAAATTCTGCATATAGCTCTTTCAGAATACTATCGGGTATTTTCACATCCATCCATATTTCATAGGCCAGGATACCTTGATAAAAAAGCATTCCAAGACCACCAACCGTTTTGCATCCGAATCTTTCAGCCTGCTGGAGAAACCTGGTTTTCACGGGATTATAAATAACATCATAAAATATCTGTTCACTGTTAAAACGAATATCATCATCCAGCGGACTCTCTTGAATATCCGGATAAAGCCCCAACGATGTGGCATTTATGATTATATCGGACTCTTTCATGATTTTCGCTAAAGCCAGCTTATTGGCGAATTCTTCCGTTTCGCAGACCAAATCATAGCTGGACCTGATCATTGATGCAATATCTTCAGCTTTTCTTCTGGTCCTGTTTATGATATTAAGCCTGTATGCGCCTTTTGAAGCTGCTTTTGCAGCCAATGACCTTGCAGTTCCTCCTGCGCCGAGAATTGTTACATTTTTTCCCTGGAAACCGCTTCCCGTTTCTTCTTCAAAAGCCCTGAAAAATCCGTCGGAGTCAGTATTAAAGGCAAAAAGGACTCCTCCGGTATTCCTGACGGTATTGGCGCTGCCCACGAGCCGGACTTCGTCAGTCATGTGATCCGCATATCTTAGGATATCCTCCTTAAAAGGGATAGTGACGTTAAAACCGGTAAAATTGCCTGCCTTTAAGCCGGCAACCATATCGCCCAGCTTGCCTTTTTCCACTTTCAAAGGTATATAGACTGCATCTATTCCAAGAAGTGTATTTAAAGTATTGTGAAGTTGCGGTGAAACCGAATGCTCCACAGGGTTCCCCAAAAGTCCCAGCAGTCTGGTCCTGCCCGTAATACTTTCATTAAGCTTCATACATCCGTACCTCTTTAATCTTTCTTGAATCCTCTCCTATTTAGGGCTTGTCCGGCAATAACTGTACCAAGCCCTTGCTCCGTAAATCGCGGTATTTCATGCTGTGCAAGCTCACTTTTTCTTCTTTTTATAATAGCTTCGAAGGACAAGTTTTTCCGGCAGCCTTTTCAGCATTATGAAAAGAGACTCTTTTTTGTGAATGGGGGTGACAAGTATTGTAAACATGCCGACCCTGTTTCCGCCATAAATGTCCGTAAATATCTGGTCACCCACTACCGCAATATTCTCATTTTTGAAATCCATAAGCCGTCCTGCTTTTTCAAAGGCTGTGGTTCCAGGTTTTGAAGCTCTGTGTATTGCATAAAGCTGCAGTCTTTCATTAAATTTAATCACTCTTTTTTTTGAAGCGTTGGAAACGATGCATAATTTAAAACCGGCGCCTTTTATCCTTTCGATCCATTTTACCGCGTTTTCGTCAGCTTCTTTCATGTGCTCCGGAACAAGGGTATTGTCTATATCAAGTATCAGCCCCTTGATATTATTCTTATCAAGCTTTTCTATGCTGATATCCTGCACCTTGTCCAATATGACATCGGGAAAAAACTTTTCAAGCATCAATGCCTCCAAACCCATGATCCCAGATTTTTATCATCGTATATAGTATAGATAATAGCAAATATGAGCAATTGTGACAACCTGTTCCTTCAGTCATTTTTATTATCTTTATAAATTTTAAGAAAATACTGGATTTTTAATCAAAAAAGTAGCATAATAGAAAAAAATAAAGCAGGAATGACCGAATGGCCGTCCAAGCATTCCTGTAAGGGATGAAATGGAGTGTGTTATATATGACTCAGCAGATCAAAATTGAGAAATCGGCGGTTTTAAAACAAAAACCTGACCAGAATAATCTCGGTTTCGGACAGTATTTTACCGATCATATGTTTATAATGGACTACACCAAGGGGAAGGGCTGGCATGATCCAAGAATAATACCTTACGCTCCTCTGTCCATGGACCCTGCTTCCATGGTTTTCCATTACGGACAAGCCCTTTTCGAAGGCCTGAAGGCGTATAGGGCCAAAGATGGACGAATCCTTTTGTTCAGGCCGCAAAAAAACATGTCCAGAATAAACATTTCCAATGAAAGAATGTCAATCCCGCAAATTGATGAGGTTTTTGCACTTGAAGCGCTGAAGACCCTGGTTTCAATAGACAGGGGCTGGATTCCGACAGCGCCTGGTACTTCGCTGTATATAAGGCCATTTATCATAGCTACCGACCCGTTCCTTGGAGTACGCTCTTCCTTTACCTATAAATTTATGATAATACTCTCTCCTGTCGGCGCTTATTACCCTACGGGAATAAATCCCGGCAAATATCTTATAGAGAATGAGTATGTACGTGCAGTCAAGGGCGGAACCGGCTTCACCAAATGCTCGGGTAACTACGCCGCCAGCCTCAAAGCCCAGGATGAGGCACATGAAAAAGGCTATATGCAGGTATTGTGGCTCGATGGCATTGAAAGAAAATACATTGAGGAAGTCGGCGCCATGAATGTATTTTTCAAAATAAACGGCGAGGTTATGACGCCGGCTCTTGAGGGCAGTATTCTTTCCGGTATTACCAGAGACTCGGTTATTACGCTTCTCAAGCATTGGGGAATAAAGATAACCGAAAGAAAGGTATCCGTGCAGGAGCTTTTTGACGCCCATGCCAGCGGCAAATTCGAGGAAGCCTTTGGTACAGGCACTGCAGCAGTCATATCTCCAATAGGAGAATTTAATTGGAACGGGAAAATAATCAAGCTGTCCGACGGTAAGATCGGCGAGCTTTCACTAAAGCTTTATGAGACGCTTACAGGTATACAGAATGGCGTAATAAAGGATGAAATGGGCTGGATGGTTGAAGTCAAATAGGATGGGACTGGGAGACTGGTTCCTCACAACTTTAAATGGCAGTCTGACGGGGCTGTCATTTTTTTATCATAATTTCTATTTTGCATAATAAACTTCAATGAGAATCCGTATTTTATCGGGAGTTATTATGCCGGCGTATATGATTGCAGGTTTTTGTACCGCTGCATTGCTGCTTTTCATTTTGATCAAGCCTGACAGAGCTATCTATCTAAAGAATCTCACCCTTCCGCTGCTGGGTGTTTTATTCATACTTGCCTTGATCTTATTTCCTGAAACATCGGTAAATGCAGCGTTAAAAGGTATCCGGCTCTGGCTTGACATAGTCTTCCCGTCACTTTTTCCTTTTTTTGTAGCCTCCGAGGTTTTGAATTCAACCGGCTTTGTCAGGGCAGCCGGCGTATTGCTTGAGCCAATAATGCGCCCTCTGTTCAAAGTCCCCGGCTGTGGCTCCTTTGCATTGGCTATGGGAATCACAAGCGGTTATCCCGTTGGCGCCAGAATCACCTGCAGCCTTTTGGAAAACGGAGACATTTCCAGGCACGAGGCCGAACGGCTGCTGGCATTTACCAATAATTCCGGGCCCCTTTTCATCGTTGGGGCAGTTGCTACCGGCATGTACGGAATCCCTTCACTTGGCTTGTTTTTGCTGGCCTGCCACATAGCTGCATCTTTTACAGTAGGCGTACTTTTAGGAATCTTCACCCGGGGCGCTGATAAAATTCCTGAAAGGAAAGAAAAAACTTTTAAGAAGTTTCAAAACTTAATGTTATCCGGAAGGAAAAAGAAAATGACAAACGCCGGCATGATTTTCGGTGATGCTGTGAAAAATTCAGTTTCATTGATTATTGCAATTGGAGCTTTTATAATATTTTTCTCAGTTGTGATCAATATTTTACTGGAGACGAATATAATAGGTTTTTTGGCGGAAGCGCTGGCATTGATCCTGTCTCCTGCAGGAATCAGTCCTGATATGATATCCGCCGTCTTAAGCGGCTTTTTCGAGATAACTACAGGTACCAACCTTGCAAGCAAAGTGACGGATATCCCGATTGCCGTTAAATTGTCTTTTACAAGCCTGATTATCGGCTGGGCAGGACTTTCAGTCCACTCACAGGTATACAGTATAACAGGTGACTCGGGAATCAGTATGAAACCCTATTTTCTGGGTAAATTCCTCCATGGAATGATTGCAGCGGTTTTCACCTGGATCGGAATGCAGTTCGAATTTATTAATGCGCTCGCAAATTCTCCGGTTTTAGGTTCTGAACGGGTAACGGCTTTCGCAGACAGGCAAAACGTGCTTTTTAATTCGCTGACTTATCTCGTCTTTGTGCTTCTTATATATGGAATGTTCTGTCTTGGAGCATTTTTATCAAAATCCTTTAAAAAGAAAATTTAATGATGTTATTTAATCTCTTCCCTGTTCATCTTTATAACATCGATAGTATCCTTCAGAATTTCTTCAACCTTATTTAATACACTGTCCGCATAGTCCCTGGTACCAAGCCTGATTTCCCGCGCATTTTTCTGAGCGTTTGAAATGATTTCGTTGGCCTGTTCATAAGCTTTTTTTGTAATTTCATGCTCGTCCACAAGCGCTGCAATCTTGCCTTCAGCATCCTTTATGGTATCGTTTGCCTCCTTCTGGGCTTCCATGAGAATCCTTTGTCTTTCCTCCTTGACCCATTTTGCCTGCTTTATATCGTCAGGCAGCTTCAACCTGACTTCTTTAACAATCTCAAGAATTTCTTCCTTATCTACCAGACACTTACCGGAAAAAGGTACGCTCATACTTTTTTCCACCAGATCTTCCAAAGTCTCCAAAATCGATAGTATCTCCATTTATTTTCCCCCCTTGAGTTTCTCAAAAATTCTCTGTTTTATGCAATCAGGAACCAATCCGTCTATTTTGCCGCCATTTCTTGCTATTTCCTTTACCGCGCTTGAACTTAAATAGGAGTAATTTACACCGGTCATCATAAAAAGCGTTTCCATATCCGGCTCCAGGCTTTTATTCAACAGAGCCATTTGGAACTCATATTCGAAATCAGACATTGCCCTCAAGCCTTTAATTACAGTTTTTGCCCCCGTTTTTTTAAGAAAATCCACAAGCAATCCCGAAAAGGACGTAACCTCAATACAGGGCTCAAACCCTACAGCTTGTCTTATTAACTCTATCCTTTCGGCAGTCGTAAACGCGGGCTTTTTTGTTTCATTGCTGCCAACTGCAACTATAAGCTTGTCGCAAATACGTACAGCTCTGTTTATAATATCCAGATGCCCATTTGTCACCGGATCAAAGCTTCCCGGGTATACACAGATCATATTTCATCCTACTTTTCAAAATTTCTGGAAGGTGAAAATTCTACTTTATAAAAGCTTAAAGCAGTATCCCCATACTTTTGTCTTCTGCTGAGTTTCAGCTTGCCGCAGTATTCCGGCAGCCGGTCGTCAATATGATGTTCTGCTGCAAGAATACCGCTGTCCCTTATTATATCATTATTAGCTAAAATATTTAATGATTCCTGAATAAATTTTTTATTGTAAGGCGGATCAAGGAAAACAATATCGAATTTTCTACCCTCGGAAGCCAACTTTACAAGTGTTTCTGCAAACCCCATAAACAGCACTTCCGATTTTTCAACATACTTTGTGAATATAAGGTTTTCTTTTATTATACCGCAGCTTTCCCTGCTTTTATCGGCAAAAACCGCAAAGGCAGCTCCTCTGCTCAGAGCTTCTATTCCAAGGCTGCCGCTGCCTGCAAACAGATCAAGCACGTTACTTTCAGGTATGCTTGCGGATATGATGTTGAACAACGATTCCTTAACCCTGTCGGAGGTAGGCCTCGTCGCGGTACCCTTCAATGTTTTCAGTTTATGTCCTCTGGCTTCGCCCGAAATCACCCTTAAAATTTTGAATCCTCCTTAGAAGCACTTTTAGTACCAGTGCTTGTCAATTCAAGCTCAATTCCTTGAACCTAGCTTCGAAATTCTCTTTAATCTTATCCCTGATCATCCTGTTTTCAGGTAAAACAAGGCTTTTGTCCGCCTCAATCAGTTCCCTTGCCGCTTCCTGCGCCTTAATAAGTATTTCCATGTCTTTGTAAAGATTTGCAATCTTCAGATCAGGTATTCCATGCTGTCTGGTCCCAAAAAATTCCCCCGGTCCTCTCAATTCCAGATCCTTTTCGGAAATCAGGAAACCGTCGGCTGTCATTTCCATGACCTTCATTCTTTCAGCCGGCAATTGGGCTTTACTCTCATTGTATAAAATACAGTACGACTGATAC
>VEPD01000105.1 GCA_012027035.1 Ruminiclostridium sp.
CTTGAAACCGCCTCGAAAGGAAAGTATCCGGTTTTCATCGTATCCGGCGGTAAAGCTTCATTAAAGGAGATAAAAAGTAAATTATGGCTGAAAGGCAAATCAGGCAGATTAGAAATAGATAATATCAACAAGCCGGCGTTGAAAGGTGAAACTGTAGTTTACACCCCCATATACGGATCTGTTAACAGGGCAAAAGAAGAGAATCTTACCATTGAAATAAAAAATAAAATCATTACCGGCATCGATTATTTTAAAGGGGATTCTGAAATACCTGAGGACGGAATGCTTGTAAGCTTGTTTGGCTCTCAGTATTTAAAAGCCGGCAGCCTGCCGTTTGATACGGGCGATACTGTTGAACTGATACATGAGCCGCAGCTGGCTCCGGGCACACAGGCTTATGAGTGCGGCAGCTGGATCGTTAAGGGAGGAAATGTTGTAATAGGAAGCAGGGACGAATGGGTCGGGGTGCTGACAAACCAGGATCCCAGGACGGCTATCGGAATCAAAGGCGACGGTACTGTGGTGCTAATAGTAGTAGACGGCCGGCAGCCAGGCTACAGCAGTGGTATGACGGGAAAGGCGCTGGGTGAATTTCTTACAGGCTATGGTGTGGTGGATGCTGCAATGCTGGATGGAGGGGCTTCTTCTGAAATGATTTTTAATGGAGCAATAGTAAACAAGCCTTCCTTTAAAGGGCAGGAGCGTCCTCTGGCTGGCGGCCTTCTTATTATTGGAAAGTGACGAAATGTAATTATTTCCCGGGGAACTTATAAAATGATATTCGTTTCCTAAATTTCTTAGCAATTCAGGTAAATCTGGTATCAAGAAGGATTTTTTACGAATGTGGCGAATATTATTATATGAGGTGGGCAAAATGTTGATAGATACAAAGAAAACCATCGCATATAAATGTTCTTCCTGTGGGAGCTTTGAATTTTTTAATATATCTTTGTTTTCTCTTTTGCATAAGAAGGAGAATAGTTTTTTCTGCAGATGCAGAAAATCCTGTATTACAATTAAACAGGAGGGTGAAAACGGATTTCTCATAAGAATCCCATGTATTGGCTGCGGTAATGAACATACATATCTTATCGGTAAAAAGAATATGGTTTTCAAAGAATTAAACGTGTTTAATTGTCCGGAGACAGGAATGCAGCAATGCTTCTTGGGAATAGATATACCGGTCCGGAAAAAGGTTGACAATCTGGAAAAGGAACTTGATGAGCTTATCGATATGTTTGGATACGACAACTATTTTAAAAACACCCAGGTTATGCTGGACTCCTTGAATAAAATACATGATATAGCAGCACAGGGAGGCCTTTTTTGTGAATGCGGAAGCGTGGACATAGAGCTTGTTCTGCTTTCGGACAGGATTCTTCTCAAGTGTTCCAGGTGCAATGCGGGGAAATTGGTAAAAGCTGTTACAAACGAAAATCTTAAGGATTTGATGCAGAGGCAGGGCATTCTTATTTCCTCTAATGATTTTGAATATGGAAAAAAGAAAGTAGATAAATATTTTCAAAAAACTAATAATTAAAGTGCATAATTACTGATGAATGGATTACTGATGAATTGTAATTTTTTCGCTGCATACCAATTGACAAATATGAACAAAAGTGTTATAGTATTTTGGATAGTATTCACGAAACATTCTTTTGTTTTTGATTTCCTTAATTTAAAATCAGAGGTTTCATAGATTCTTCGTATTTGATTGGTATTCTGTTTTAATTTTTGTTCAGGTAAAACAAAATTCTTCAAATCAGACATTGAAACCATAAAGGCACTGTTAACTGAATGAATTTCCAATAAAAAGGCAATAAATATTATATGTTTGTAAGGCGGTGGACTATGGAAGAAATTAATCTTGGAGGTAAGTCTTTGGAGGATTTGCGGTATATAGCCAAGATGATGGGTATTAAAAATGCAACGAAGAACCGGAAGGAAGAGCTTATTGAGATGATTAAGAAAGCCGGAACAGATACCGACAGTAAAAGTGACAATGTACAGGAAACAGCCTTAAATGCTGTGGAGTCTGGGGAACCGGTCGCTAAAGCCAGGCGTGGAAGAAAACCCGGCAAATCCCAAGCAAAAGGCGGTATAAGCCAGGGAGTGTCAAATTCTGGGGAGATACCACAATTACAGCAGGAGCAGCAAAAGGTTCAGATTGAATATGCAAAAAAAAGAGGACGCAAAAGCCGTTTGGCTGAGAGCCGTGATACTTCATTCGGGGGCAACCCGGCGGAAACTGTTGTTTTACCTGAAGAAACAGAGTCAAAGCCGGAGGAGTCGGTGAAGCCTATTGAAGAAATCAAGGATGAAAAGGCGTCTGAAACTGAACCTGTCATATTAAGAAAATCCAAGAGAGGCAGGCCAAGCAAATCAAGCCTTGTTCAGGAAATAAAACCTGTCGAATCCGAAGTGGCGGTACAACAGCAAATTCAGGAGAAAGCTCAGAAAGAGACTCAGAAAGAGACTCAGAAAGAGACTCAGGAAGAAACTCTGGAGAAAGAAGTAAGAAGACCTGCCAGAGAGTATCAACAGCGGAAAGAATACAGACAACCGAGAGAATATCAACAGCCTAGAGAATATCAGCAACCCAGAGAATATCAACAACCCAGGGATTATCAGCAACCCAGAGAATATCAACAACCTAGGGATTATCAGCAATCGAGAGAATATCAACAGCCTAGGGATTATCAGCAACCGAGAGAATATCAGCAGCCTAGAGATGAAACTCTGCCTCCGCAACTTAAAATTGATGTGGAAGAAGCGGTAAAACCTGAAGAAAAGTCTGTTTCCAGACCTTATGAGCAAAAAAAGGATAACTGGGGAGCACCTCAGGATGGCAAACCATACCAGCAGAACGGAACTGAAAAGATAGAAAGTGACGATCCGGTGGAAGGCGTACTGGAAGTACTGCCTGACGGATATGGCTTTCTTCGCAGCGATAATTTCCTGTCCGGTCCAAAGGACGTCTATGTGTCTCCATCACAAATAAGGCGTTTCGGATTAAAGACGGGCGATAAGGTCAGAGGCAAGGGCAGGATTCCGAAGGAGGGAGAAAAATTTCAGGCTCTTCTTTATGTTCAGACTGTAAATGGCGATACACCGGATATAGCCTCAAGAAGAGTAGCATTTGAATTTCTTACACCGATTTATCCCGAAAAAAGGATTACCCTCGAAACCACTCCAAGAGAGCTCTCAACGAGGCTGATAGACCTTATAGCTCCCATTGGGAGAGGACAGAGGGGCATGATAGTTTCTCCTCCGAAAGCCGGTAAAACAATACTTCTAAAGAAAATCGCAAATGCAATTACTGCAAATAGTCCCGAGATTGAGCTGATTGTCCTTCTTATTGACGAAAGGCCTGAGGAAGTGACCGACATGCAGCGCTCCATCAAGGGTGATATCATATACTCCACTTTTGACAAGGTGCCGGAACACCATGTAAAGGTTGCGGAAATTGTGCTTGAAAGAGCCCAAAGGCTTGTTGAACACAAGAAGGATGTTGTAATTCTTCTTGACAGTATTACAAGACTTGCAAGAGCATATAATCAGACAATACCTCCAACCGGCAGAACACTTACGGGTGGTCTTGACCCGGGTGCGTTACACAGCCCCAAAAGATTTTTCGGATCAGCCCGAAATATCGAATTTGGCGGCAGCCTTACTATTATTGCAACTGCTCTGATTGAGACAGGCAGCAGAATGGATGACGTCATATTTGAAGAATTCAAGGGCACCGGCAATATGGAAATCCACCTTGACAGGAAACTGTCTGAAAAGAGAATATTCCCTGCAATCGACATAAACAAATCGGGTACCAGAAGGGAAGAGCTGCTGCTTAGCCAGAAAGAACTGGAAAGCATATGGGCAATAAGAAAAGCCATGAGCAGCCTTGGTACATCCGAAGTAACTGAAATGATCCTGAGTAAGATGATGCAGACCAGGACTAATGACGATTTCGTAAATAGTATTAATGTAGCTTTCATGGATAAGTAAAAACCGGCTTGAAATCATCAGAAAAGGTCAGAAGCGAGGATTCCAGGGTGAGCAAGGACTCCAGCAAAAAAATGCTTGCGAAGACAAGTCTCCTGTGTTACAATAATTTTTGCTGGCAGAATGGCGTAAAACTATTCTGCAAAAGAGCTAAGGAAGGTGATAAAATGAAGGAAAAGATTCATCCCAAATATGACGAAGCGGTTGTGAAATGTGCATGCGGCGAGACATTTACCACAGGTTCCACAAAAAAGAATCTGCATGTTGAAATATGCTCCAAATGCCATCCCTTTTTTACCGGCAAACAGAAGCTGGTAGATACGGGCGGACGTGTTGAGAAGTTCAGAAAGAAATTTGGAATTGTTGATGACCGTTAGTATTAAAGTTATAACTGCTTGTTGAAATCCTTGTAAAATGAAGTTTTCGCTGTAGTATTGTTTTAATATATCGGAATATTGGAAGACTATTTGAAAAAATTTAATAAAAATGCTACACTAAAGGCTGAGTATGATTCAGCCTTTATTTTTTAGTGGTATTGCGTAAGCAATCACCAAGTGTTTAGAACACTCGATATGCCCTAAACTCTTATTAAGGATTGATCGGAATTAGTGAGGAGAAAAAATGAAGAAAACTACAATAGGCGGACAGGCACTGATGGAAGGTGTTCTGATGATTGGGCCGGAAAGTATGGCTATTGCAGTAAGAAAACCGTATGGAGAAATCATTATAAACAAGAAGCCCCTTCCCAAAAAGAATATCATTACAAAAATCCCCATCGTTCGTGGCGCTTTTTTATTAATTCGTCAGTTAATAATAGGAATCAAGGCGTTGATGTATTCTGCGGAATTTGCCGAGCTTGATGGCGGAGAAGACGCAAAGTATTCCAAAGTGGACGCTTTTATTGAGAGATTGTTCGGAGATAAATTGAAGGATGCAGCGGTTTATTTTGCTATGATATTGGCTCTGGGCTTCAGCATCGGACTATTTATATGGTTGCCCAATATAATTGCAGGCTTTTTGGATCTTGACAAGGAAACGGGCAGCGGTGTGGCCCTTTACAATCTTTTTGAAGGTTTAGTCAGGATATTGTTATTCTTCGGGTATGTTTATCTTGTATCGTTGATGAAAGACATAAAAAGGGTTTTTCAATATCATGGGGCTGAGCATAAAACCATACATTGCTATGAAAACGGTGAGGAGCTTACAGTGGAAAATGCCCAAAAGTACACCACAAAACACCCGCGCTGCGGCACTTCGTTTCTGTTTCTGGTGATGATAATCAGCATAATTGTATTTTCCCAATTGGGCTGGCACAGTATTATCATAAATATATTGCTAAGGTTGGTATTCATACCGCTGGTAATAGGTATCTCATATGAAATACTCAAATTCGCAGGACGCCACAGCGACTGGAAGGTAATGAAGATAATCAATGCCCCCGGAATGCTTTTTCAGCTTTTTACCACTAAGGAACCGGATGACAGCCAGTTGGAAGTGGCAATTGAAGCATTTAAAAATGTATTGGTTGAGGACAAGAATGCTGACAACTGGTAGCCAAAAGCGTGATAAGCGGCGTCTTACGGCGTCAGACTGCGGACACAAAAATCCTCACATATAAAGCATATGCTGCGGTTTTTGTGCCTTGTCTTCCTTGTAATACTTGCTTCTGACGCTTTTGGAAGGAAAACGTGATGACAATAAGAGAAGCTCTGGTCAATGGTACAAGAATCCTGAATAACGAAAAAATTGAGGCCCCGGCGGTTGATGCCGGGGTTATACTTTGCCATGTCCTGGAATGCGATAGAAGCTGGCTTTACGCTCATGGCGCCGAAAATCTGGACACAGGCGCCTCAGAAAAGTATTCTTTACTTTTGTTCAAACGGTGCAGCGGAATGCCTGTGCAGTATATTACCGGTAAACAGGAATTTATGGGGTTGGATTTTCATGTTAACAGGAATGTTCTCATTCCCAGACCGGAGACGGAAATACTCGCAGAAACCGTAATAGAGCTGGGGAAAAAGAGCACACGCACTCTGAAAGTACTTGAAATTGGTACAGGCTCAGGCTGTATTGCGGTCAGTATTGCATATTATTTAAGGAACTCTTTCATAATGGCGGCGGATATTTCGGAGAAGGCTCTGGAAATTGCCAGGATGAATACATTAAAGCATGGTGTATCCGGAAGGATAGAGTATATAAGGAGTAATATTTTTGACAAAATAGTTATGTCCGGATTTGATATTATTGTATCGAATCCCCCTTATGCAAAGCATATGGAAATACCCGGACTTCAAAGGGAAGTCAGGGATTTTGAGCCTGAATTGGCACTGGATGGCGGAGAAGACGGGCTTGGCTTCTACAGACCCATAATAGGGAAGGCTCCTGAATTTTTAAAAGAAAATGGCAATCTGGCGTTCGAGGTAGGGATACATCAGGCAAAGGAAGTTGTAAGGCTGATGAAAAGCAGTTTTTCAGCGATTAATATAAAAAAGGATCTGGCAGGGATTGAAAGAGTAGTACTGGGAAGACTTATTGGCTCTTTTTGAGGTTGTTTTTTCTAATAAAAGCTTCTTCCAACATATTAGCTTGAGCATGGACATACATATTATATTGATTGAATGAAATTTTCTAAACGCCTGGCTCCGCAAACATCATAGAAGCACTACTATTTGCGAAGCCATCCGTTAAGAAAATTAGTTCATTCAATATAGGTATGTATTTATGTGTCAAGTTCGGAAAACGGAGCCGACCTTATCCAGATATATTAGTTACATTTAATTCCGGTCTCTATTATCTGGTTTCTGTTCTCTGGTCTCTATTCTCTGGTATGTGGGAGTGGTTGGATTGAAAAGGATTTTCGGAATGCTGTTTATACTTGCAATAGGCTGTTATCTTGCGGTCTATCTAACCTTTCTCAGCATTCCTTCAACAGAAGTATTCAACGATATTATGCCGGACACTCCGGTGGGCAGGTACAATGCCTTTGAGGACAGCCTGTATGATTTTATTGACAAGCATCTTACCGGCGGGGAGGGAGAGATACTTACAAATCTCCAGAACTATAGTGGAAGCAAGGATACCCTGTCCGAATCCGCAGGCCTTTTGATGAATTACAGCATACTTTCCAATAAATACGAGCAATATGACAGGCAGTTCAAATTCCTGAAGGACCGCCTTTTATCAGACGGCAGGATTATTAGGTGGCGGACTGGAGCCGGCAGTGCAAATTGTAATGCAGCCATTGATGATCTAAGGATCATTCGCGCTCTGCTTGACGGCTATGAGATATGGGGCGGCAAAAAATACTACAATATGGCGGGTGATTTACAGGAAAGCCTATTCAAGTATCAGGTGAAGGATCGCTTTCTGTATGAGTTATATGACTGGAAAAGTGAAAAAAGCAAACACACCACGCCTTTATGCTATCTTGACCTATATACCATGGACAGAATGAGTGAATTCAATCCGGAGTGGCTAATGGTGGAAGAAAAGGCGCTATCAATCATATCTGATGGGAGAATCAGCAACAGATCGCCTTTCTTTTACAAATACTATGATTACGACAGTAAAACCTATTATTTCGATGAGGAGTATTATAAGCAAAAGGGTATTTGCCTGACTTATACCTTATACTCTGTTCTGCATTTGGCGGAAGTAAACGAGGATACCGGCTATTTTGCCGATTGGCTGAAGAGTGAGATCAATAGTGGAAAGCTGTATGCATGGTATGATCCTCTCACTCAAAAGCCCGTCAATACTATTGAAAGTACAGCGATATATGCACTGGCTGCCGTTTATGCAGCCCAAACAGGCGAAAAGGAATTATATGAAAAGCTTGTGGACAGAATGATGAATTTCATGGTATCAGACAGAAAATCTGCCTATTACGGGGGGTTTGGCAATACGGGAACAAAATACTACCATTCCTTTGATAACCTGACAGCCTTATGGGCATTGACCCTTTCAGACAAAAGATAAAAGGTTGTCTTTTGTTTCGCTGTAGTACTAAGGCAATCACCAAAAATCAGAGGGCCTCGAGCTCCCATCCGGGTTTAACCTGATTTCAAGAAATGCCATGGTCACGTCATCCGGTATCTTCGTAGTATCATTGAGTCCTGCAAATTCACATGCTGCTGTAAAAATGTCATTCAGTGTTTCCACAGGTTCCCTATTGCCGGCAAGAAGCAGCTTAAGCAATCTGTCCTCACCGAATTGTTCGTTTTCTGTATTTCGCATTTCTATTATACCGTCAGTATAAAAAAACAGCCTGTCACCTGGGGTGAGCTTTGTAAAACCATCCTTGTATCCGGGACTTTCCACCCATCGGCTTATTGGAATACCCGGATGTCTCAGTAGTTCAAAGGAGTTTTCATTTGCGGATCTAAAAATAAAAGGACTTACATTATGTCCGGCATTTGAATAAATCATGGTTTTTTCTTCCAGATCTATTATAGTATAAAATATGGTTATATAAAGATCATCTCCGAAATTGCTGTTGTTGAATTCCTTGAAAAGTTCATTCAGTGCGGCCGAGGGTGAATACAGCTTTTTGTTGAGAGTGGAGCGCAGAAATACGGTGAGCATGGACGCCGGAACTCCATGGCCTGAAACATCGGCGACATAAAGCCCAAGATGCTTCTCACCGATTTTGAATATATCCAGGAAGTCACCTCCAAGGGCTTCACATGTGTTGTAAATATATGAAAAACCGGCCCTGGCTTCGGAAAAATCTTTCGGAAGCAAGCTGCATTGCAGTCTCCTTGCCATACTGAGGTCATCGCGCAGAACGGCATTCTGCCTGAGTATTTTTTCCTGCAGCTGTTTCACTTGTGTAGTGTCTCTTAGCACTTCAACAACCGCTATGATTTCACCTTTTTCATTTTTCACCGGGGAACTCATCACAGAATATATCCTGTTGTTGATAAATTCCTCTTTTTCGTGAGAATTGCCGTAAAATACGGCTTTTCTGGAAATACAGTTTTCGCAGGGCGTGGATCTTCCGATGGCGTTGTAGCATTTGGAACCTGTTTTGGCGTCTTTCATACCATCAGACATAGCTTTGTTCATATATATCACATTGTCGTCCTTATCAAGAACCCGCACCCAATCAAACATACCGTCAATTATGTCTTCTATGAAGTGTTTGTTTAATCTTATTGATTCCATAAATGCCACCCCTGTTTTCTCACATTATATCAAACCGGTATGTAACGGGCAATATATTAAATACTGTAATAAAATGCATATGCGGGGCAATAATATAAAATATAAAATAGTTGCAGGAGAAGAATATGTTCCTGAAAACAACAACCAGGCAGCAATACATCAATATTTACAGCATTTCAGCATTTAAAAATTTCACCGATGAATTGTACAATTTGATATCAAAGAGCATAAGGGATGGCTACAAATCCATAAATTTCGTATGCATTGGTACGGACAGGTCCACCGGTGACAGTTTTGGCCCCTTAATCGGCTATAAAATCAACAGCATAAAATATGCCAACGTCTATGTGCATGGAAACCTGGACAATCCTGTACATGCAAAAAACCTGGATGGAATTATGAAAGGCATTGCGGCAAAGTACGCTAAACCTTTTATTGTGGCAATTGACGCCTGCTTGGGCAAAATGGATCACGTCGGCTATATTACCATAGGAGAGGGCCCCATCAAGCCCGGATCAGGAGTCAACAAGGAATTGACTCCCGTCGGCGATATGTTTGTCACCGGGATAGTTAATTTTGGCGGTTTCATGGATTTTCTTGTGCTTCAGAATACGCGTCTTAATTTGGTTATGCAGATGGCGGATCTTGTATCTGCAGGAATAAAATATGTTCTGTGGAAGCTCAGGAAGGAATGTGAAGCCATTGCGGCAGAGTGAAAATAGGTATTATGCATTATCTTTCCGAATTTATCAGACATTTTCCGGTTTTCAAGTTATAATAGAGTAGTACTACTGAATCAATGTTTGTTTCGCTGTAGTACTAGTAGCAGCAGGAATGATCTTACATAGGTTTTGGGAGGGGTAAGCATGAACAAATCAAATAGAATTCTCGGGACTGTTTTTATTATAGTAGGGGCTATGTTTCTTTTAAAGAATCTGGATATAATGAAGCCATTCTTTGATATTTTCGATCCGGGCTATATAATTTCACGGTTTTGGCCGTCACTATTTCTTCTTGTTCCTGCATTCATATTTCATTACAGATTTTTCAGCGGCAGGAAAAAGGATCCCGGACTGCTTGTTCCGGGAGGGATATTACTTGTACTTGGTATAGCTTTTCAGATAAACATGCTATTCGGTATGTGGGAGGTTACATGGCCTTTAAATATATTTGCCGTTGCTTTTGGCTTGTTTGAGCTCTATTATTTTGGCAACAGGGAAAAGGGCTTGTTGATACCCATATTCATTTTAGGCGGATTGTCATTTATATTCTTTACTTCCTTTTCTCTCAGGGAGCTATTGGGTTTTAATGCCAGTAAAGCAGCCATACCGCTGGTTTTGATAGTAATCGGCCTGATTGTGATTTTTGGCGGGAAAAAGAACAGGAATTTCTGACCGTTTTTAATTGATTTGTTTATAAACCAATAGTGAGGGTAATATAATACCAGCGTTAAAGAATACTATCTAACGCCATATGAAGTTTTGATGGGAGTGACAAGTCAATGGACAAATATGTTTGCAGCGCTTGTGGCTATGTTTATGATCCTGCTGCCGGAGATCCCGACAGCGGTATATCACCGGGAACTCCATTTGAAAGCCTTCCCGACGATTGGGTCTGTCCTGTGTGCGGTGTAGGAAAAGATATGTTTGACAAGGAATAGCTGCACCTGAATAACAGGAATATTATTTTTATACAATGACGCACTTACAACTGAAGATGTAAATTTGACCTTTAATAATGTTAATTGTGACTGGAGGGGGTTTATTTTGGGAAAAAGACCTATGATAGGTATAACCCCCGGGTTTACAGATGAGAAGAACAGGATGTTTATTTCCAAAGGTTATGTTGAAGGGGTGAATCAAGCCGGGGGGTTCGCGGTACTGTTGCCTCTGTCTGTTGATGAAACTCTATTGGGGGCTGCAATTGACAGGTGTGACGGATTTCTATTATCCGGTGGGCCGGATATTGACGCCAGATACTTTGGGGAACTGAATTACCCTTTTAATGGCAGTATCAATCCTGCAAGAGATGAAATGGAAATATACATAGCTCAACATGCTGTTGAAGCGGGAAAACCTGTTCTTGGAATATGCAGAGGTATTCAGGTTTTAAATGTGGCGTTGGGCGGCAGCTTATATCAGGATATCCATTCCCAGATCAAGGACAGGGATTTGCTGAAGCATTCACAGGAAGCTCCGGAGTGGTATCCGATCCATGACGTATCGATAGTTAAGGATTCAAAGCTTTGGAGCTGCTATGGTAAAGAGAATCTTGGAGTAAACTCGTTCCACCACCAGGCTGTAAAGATTCCCGGGAAAGGACTGCAGCCTGTGTCCTGGAGTCCTGACGGAATAATCGAAGCTGTCGAACATGAAAATCATGTTTTTGCAGTGGGCGTCCAATGGCACCCGGAACTGATGTGGCAGATGGATATTGAGGCTTTAAAGCTATTTGAAGCCTTTGTAGGAGCAGCACTCCGATAATAGTTAATGAACTTACCTTTTTATTTAAGGAGTATGATGCATATGGCTGACAGGTTTGCCATCGGCGATATAGTCGAGTTCAGGAAAGAGCACCCATGCGGCGGCAAGCAGTGGGAAGTAACAAGGACGGGCGCTGATTTCAGGGTGAAATGCCTGGGCTGCCAGCATCAGGTAATGCTCCCACGTCCCAAGTTTGAAAAAAGCGTTAAAAAAATTATAAAGAATGACCGAATAATGAACCCCGATTTTTAAGCGAGGGATTTTTTGTCAGTACTAGAATTTATTATTCGGTCATTCTTAAGTCCAATTTGAATCAGGAATAATGGGGCGCTGTCACACCTTTTCAAACATCTGAATTCTTTTTGGCTATTATAGAAATAATAATAGCAGAAAGGAATGGTATAATGTTTGAACAAAAGGAAAGAATCAAATTTACAAAAGTATTCACAGCGGTTTTTGTTGTTTCAGTAGCGATAGGTGCATTCATTTATTACATTACAACATTTTATAATCCCAATATAGGCAAGGAAAACCAGATATACGATCTGAAGCAACAAATGCAGGCTCCGCAGACCTCTATTGCTCCCCGGGCTACGGCAGTACCGCAATCGGTGCTTTCAGGCACGGAATTAATTGCCGGAATTCCGGTAGCCCAGTCTGTAGCAAAATCAGCTACCCAGGGCGTTGTCGGGGTTACGGTCGAAAGGGTTGCCGCAGGCAAATTGTTTGACAGGAATAAAGAAACTCAGGTAGGAGTGGGTTCAGGGGTTATTGTAAGTTCCGATGGGTATATTCTCACTAATAATCATGTAGCCGGAGGTAAAAGCAAAAGGATCATTGTCTCATTGGCAGATGGCAGAAATGTGGATGGAGAAACAGTTTGGTCCGATCCGGTCCTTGATCTCGCCGTGGTAAAAATCAATCTAACCGGACTGCCTGCTCTAAAGCTGGGGGACGCTGAGCAGCTTCAGGTCGGGGAACCGGCAATAGCAATCGGCAATCCACTGGGGCTTGAGTTTCAGAGAACCGTCACATCAGGGATCATAAGCGCACTGAACAGGACTATCAGCATAGAGACCGACCAGGGTACCAATTATATGGAGGACCTTATACAGACAGATGCCAGCATCAATCCCGGCAATAGCGGAGGACCGCTTCTCAACTCCAGGGGTGAAGTGGTGGGAATAAACACTATAAAAGTAACCAGTGCAGAGGCCATTGGCTTTGCAATACCTATTAACGCTGCCAAGCCCATAGTCAGCCGCTTTTTGAGTACAGGCCGGTTTACGGAAAGCTATATGGGCGTGTTTGCATATGATAAGGCTCTTTTACCATATATCGATGGAAATCTGAATATAAATCAGGGCGTTTATGTTGCACATATTGATGAAAATGGTCCCGCGTATAAGGCAGGACTGCGTTTAGGGTGCATTATAAAACAGATAGACGGTCAGGACATCAACAGTATGATGCAGCTAAGAACAATACTTTTTTCCAAATCCCCGGGTGATACTATCAATGTTACCCACCTAATGCATGGTAAAGATCAATGGGTAACTGTTCCGGTTATACTAGCCGCCAAGGAAAAAGACGGCCTCGTTACCAGATAGGTATAATAAATGAAGGTATTGGCAAAAATTAGTCTGAAAGGCTTGAATCAATTCATCCACAGAGTTTACGCCGAGATGTAAAAATCCTCACATAAAAAGGACAAGGGAGTATCTAATTAATTCAGGCCTTTCAGAAAAAAGCGAGGATTAGTACTGCAGCGACAATTACCAATTTATCCTTGCAGGATTAGTATGTTGAAGCGCTCGCAAGTAATACTGCAAGGCGCATATATGCCGATAAAATAATGAAATTGCCGCTGTAGTATTGGGCAGGAGGAGCAGGTATGACCAATACCGGAAAAAACACAGGGGACTTTGAAAAAACCATAAAGGAATATCTCAGGCAGGGTAAAAGTAAACTGACCACTGATCTGGCAGGTACAAGAGAAGCTATAAGGCTGATTGCGGACGATAAGATAAAAGACTTCATGATTACCATGGATAAGGGCTTGAATAAGGATGAGCGGGGCTTTTTAAGTTCTCTTATAGTATCAGGAATGTATCAGTCCTTTTGCTATGGGTATGGTATCGGTAAGATCGAGGGTCATACAAGTAGTAGGATTTACCTGTAGATTCAATATTGGCTACTATACGGATGAATAAAGTCACAGGAAATCAGTAAAAAAGCAATAAAGGCTAAAAATTTCCTTGACACCATGTCTTTGTGCTGGTAAAATATTATACAATATTTAAATAGCTAGTGTAATGACGGAATAAAGATACGTAAATTTGCTTAAGAGAGCCGGTGATTGGTGTAAACCGGTGCATTGACCGTATGTATGACTCGTTCCTGAGCTTCAATACTGAACCAAGGCGCCCCGTTACATTGATCAGGTATTGACGATGACATCGTTACAGTCCAGTACAATTGTACTACAAGGATATGTTTGAGGACATGTCGAAGTAGGGTGGTACCACGATATTTAAACCTTCGTCCCTGCAGGTATATACTGCATGCGGCGGAGGTTTTTTAATTAAGCGTGATAAGCGGCGTCTTACGGCATCAGACATCGTTGTAATACTTGCTTCTGACGCTTAATATCATCCAGAAAAGGAGGCCGCCATGAAAATAACCGGTGCACAAGCAATAATAAAGTCGCTTGAACAGGAAAACGTAAAAATAATATTCGGATATCCCGGTGCAGCTATTTCTCCATTTTATGATGCGCTTCTAGGCTCATCCGTAAAACATGTTCTTACAAGACATGAGCAGGGTGCTGCTCACGCAGCAAGCGGATATGCCCGGGTTACAGGAAAAACGGGAGTGTGTGTAGCTACATCGGGCCCTGGCGCAACAAACCTTATTACAGGGATCGCAACAGCTCATATGGATTCTATTCCAATAGTGGCTTTCACAGGCCAGGTATCCACTCAGCTTATAGGAAGTGATGCTTTTCAGGAAGCAGACATTACGGGGGCGACGGCGCCATTCTGCAAACACAGTTATCTGGTGAAAAAGGCAGGGGATCTGCCCAGGATAATAAAGGAAGCATTCCATATTGCATCCACAGGGCGTCCCGGACCGGTTGTTATTGATGTGCCTGTTGACATCCAGAACAAGCTTTTGGATTTCAAATACCCGGAAAGCATTGATATAAAAGGCTATAAACCTACATACAAGGGTCATTCCATCCAGATAAAAAAAGTAGCGGAAGCTATTCTATCCTCAAAGTCGCCGGTGATTTGTGCAGGGGGAGGCATTATAAATGCCGGCGCATCCGAGGCCCTTGCCAAACTGGCTGAGAAATGCCGTATTCCTGTAACCACTACGTTAATGGGAATAGGCGCCATACCGTCAAGTCACGAACTGTTTTACGGCATGCTGGGAACCCATGGCAGTTATACTGCCAACAATGCAGTGCAAAATGCCGATCTGCTGATAATCATAGGCGCCAGAGTAGGTGACCGGGCAATGGGGACGGCTGGGAAAATCGCACAGAAATCAAAAATTGTTCATATTGACATAGACCCTGCAGAAATCGGCAAAAATATTGATGTTGCCATACCTGTTGTCGGAGATGCAAAGCTGATCCTTGAAGACCTGCTTAAGCTGATAGAAGATAGTGGGAATAAAGCCTGGATAGAAACCTTGAAAAAACAGCGGCAACAATATTCCGGAAATACCTGGGATGAAAAAGATACGGAATATGTCAATCCCAAATATGTCATGTCGCAGTTGTCAAAATATATAGATGAAGAAGCTATAGTAACTACGGAAGTAGGTCAAAATCAGATATGGGCGGCTAACAACCTCAATGTCAGAAGCCCCAGAACCTTTATATCTTCAGGCGGTCTTGGCACCATGGGTTACGGGCTTCCGGCAGCAGCGGGCGCGAAGCTGGGAAAGCCTGATTCAACTGTTATTGCCATAGCCGGTGACGGAAGCTTCCAGATGTCCATGCAGGAACTGGGGACTATGAAGCAGGAAAGCCTTGGGGTTAAAATTATTATTTTCAACAATTCCTTGCTGGGTATGGTGTATGATCTGCAGAAAACAAAACATGCCGGACGCTACTCACAGGTGTTTTTGGAGCACAATCCCGATTTTGTGGCGCTTGTCGGAGCCTATGGGTTCAGGGGTGAACGGATTACCGGAAATAATGAAGTGCATGCCGCCTTCAAAAGGATGCTGGCCGATGATGAGCCATACCTGCTTGAATGCATTGTCAGACCTGACGAGCCAACATTATGAAAGATTGCTCCACTGACGTTGTTCAATCGCCACGTGAAAGCGTGGCGCGCAGGCGTAGGCCTGCGTAAGCCGAAGCCGGATTTATTCCGGCGTAGGCGTTACATTA
>VEPD01000188.1 GCA_012027035.1 Ruminiclostridium sp.
ACTGCATTGAGAAGCTTTCGATATACAGCCGGGTAGCCGCGTCATAAAAATCAAATCGAATTTTCCGGTAGTCTCCGGTTGAATAAAAAAGCTTCTCCAGATGCTGACGAATATCATAACCTTTTAATTTCATAAAGAAGTCAGGCAGATAATCCGACCATGGTACGACAGGTGCTTTATAATTATTATGGATATTATAACATGGCTCATCAGTAAAAACACCCTTTATTTCTTTACCAAAACATTCCCCGCATTGCTTCTTATATTGCTCATGTGTGCATTGCAAAAATTCCCTTACCGTTTCGGGATTCATCAAATCCACATAGCTGGCGCCATTGAACCCGGTATCCCCAAGCGTATCTGCCCTATAGCAGATATAAGCCCTGCCATCTTCCGTGTTTATTTCTTTAAGAATGGTATCGTTTTCGGTCAATTCATTGTTCTTTAATAATACAAGGGCTTTACTCCTGTATTTTTCGCTCTTTTCCGGAACTATACCTCCCGCAAAGCCGGATGGCCATTTATCTTCATCGTACAGCCAGATAAAAGCCCCTGTTTCTTTTGCATGTGCTGCGCATGTATTGACGGCTTCCATCCATTCCTCCGATAAGTATCCTGTCACCAGGCCTACACGGGAATGCATAAAAAAACTGCCCCAACCCTTATCAATCATCTCATCCATTTGTCTTTTCAATTCATCTATATTCAACCTGTCGTTCCAACTCCAGAAAGGAGCGTTGCGATAAAGTGGAGAAGGATTCTCAAATTGCTTCATATCCATGTAAATTACCTCCATTGTCAATTCTACTGAAGTTTGATAAACTTTCAAGCTTTACCCTGCGGAGCTGGATAATTGCGGTTTGTACAAGCCTGCTGCCGGTTTTCCTAAAATCCGGATAATCTCCTGAATGACATATATTATTCCTGTAATGCTATATTTTCTTATGTTATACTATATTCCACTTTGTTTTGCAACAAAAAGTTTATTTACAATATATTACAGGATTACCAGATATTATATGGTGCATAAACTTGCAATTGAGGCAATTTATACTTATAAAACTGAAAACACAAAACTGAAAGAATGTGTTGCATAGAATAAAACTGTGTAGTATAATAATCACATGGAATATTATTCTGTAGATTATTCCATTTTCGCAATGTGTAAAGAGGTATAAAAATGTATTACAATCCATATGACGGTATTAAAAACGGTGAAGGCGAATGGCTGAAAAGTAACTTCCACACTCATGCAGGAACGGGGAAAGATACCTGTGGAGCCTATGAAATTTATGATGTAGTGGCTTTATACAAGGAAGCAGGGTATCAGGTCCTCACGATTTCCAACCATGATTATTTCTCTGATGTAAATGTGTATCAGTCCAAATATGATATCACACTGATCAACGGTTTTGAGTACAGCGCGAATCTTCATATGCTATGTATTGGCGTCAACGGACTTATCACGGGCGAGCATCGGGACGTAATCGAAAAGTGTATAAAACAGGGAGGTATTTCAGTCTTGTGCCATCCGAACTGGCAGTACAAGGAATACTGGCCGTGTAAGACTATGATGGATCTTCAGAAGTACACAGGTATTGAAATATATAACGGAGTGGTATTCCGATTGAATGGGACCGGTCTGGCTACAGATACATGGGACTACCTTCTATCACAGGGACGGCTTGTATGGGGGTTTGGAAACGATGATTTCCACAGATGGTATGACCTTGCCAGAGCATGGAATGTAGTCTGGTCGCTGACCCGAAAACATGAAGATATACTTTGTGCATTAAAAAACGGTAGTTTTTATACGTCTACCGGCCTTGTTTTAAATGAAATTTCCTTTGATGATGGAGCTATAGAAATATATGCTGACGCACCCGATAACTATGTAAAGGATTTTAAATATATTTTTATCGGGAAAGACGGCAAGGTACTTGATGAACAGTATGGAGAAAAAGGCAGGTATATTGTTTCCGGAAATGAAATGTATATCAGGGTTCAGGTAATAAGTGAGCATGGGGCGATGTTATGGACCCAGCCTATATACAACAATGCATTTTCAAGTTTTAATGGGGTGGAAGAATGAGCGAAGGTAAGGATTGCTTGATTGAGATAAGAAGTTTATATCCGTCGTTCTACGATGTTGAAAGGAAAATAGCCGATTTTATTACAAAACAACAAGAAGTGATTGTTCATATGACTGTTGCGCAGATTTCAAAAGAAATCGGTGTTGCAGACTCCAGTATCGTAAGGTTCTGTCAAAAGCTCGGATTTAACGGATTTACACAACTGAAAATCAATGTGGCAAAAAATCTCAAGCAACCGGATGAATTATTGTTGGAGGATATCGATCAAAACGATTCCGCCTATGAGGTAACGGCAAAAGTGTTTTCTTCCAGCATACAAGCGTTGACGGATACGATTAAAATGCTGGACAGGGATGAATTGGACAAGGCAGTTGAAGCTTTATTGAGTGCCGGAAGAATAGAATTCTATGGCGTCGGGACCTCGGCAACAATTGCAATGGATATGTATTACAGGTTCATGAGAATAGGGATGCCAGCCTATGTAGCCGTAGATCCGCATATCAGCAAGGTATCCGCCAGTATGCTGGATGACAGGTGCGTAGCAGTAGGCATATCCCATACGGGCAGAACGAAGGACACGATTAGGACTTTGCAGATTGCAAAGAGTAAAGGAGCAAAAATAATTTGCATAACCAGCTATTCCGGAAGTCCGATCTTTGAATTAAGCGATATCAAGTTAGTCACATCCACTGTGGAAACCCGGTTTATGAAAGAGGCTGTTTTATCTCGCATTGCCCAAATCGCACTTCTCGACAGTCTTTATACCTGTATTGCACTTAGAAAATATGAGTTTGTGTCAGAAAAAATCAACGATATGACTGAACTACTCAATGAAATGCGATATGAATGAAGGGGAGCTGAATATGAATATACCGGAAACTTTGTTTTTTTATGATTGGATGCATATTGATAAAGGAAATGTAGGAGTTCAATTCGATTCTGCACGTATCTCCGAGGAAGGTAGAATATATTTGAAAGAAACTACCGAGGCATGGGGCCTTGAATTTGATTTTTCCTCACATGGATTCAGGAGGGAACGCATGCCCTATGGCATCAAGCTTGGTGTTGAGAAGGCAAAGAAATCCGAGGTATGGATGTCCGTTGACAGGCCATGGGAAGAGGAATTGAATTATTTAACCGTAATCAAACAGGGAAATAAATTTCGTAGCTGGTATAGTGTCAGAGCTACTAAAAACGACCATAAAGATTTTAACAGTACTTTGCTTTGCTATGCTGAAAGTGATGATGGCCTGAACTGGATCAAGCCGAACCTTGGAATTTATGATTTCAATGGTTCAAAAGATAATAACATTACTGCTTTTATCAGGAATACGACAAATGTCTTCTATGATGCGGGCGCTCCTGAAAGTGAGAGATATAAATGCTTCAATTTCGACTATCGGATGGGGGAGGCTGATACGAAAGATTGGGGTATGTTCGGTCTTGTATCACCTGACGGATATCACTGGACCGTGCTGCCTGATGTTCTATTTAGAGGAGTCAGGGATACACAGAATATTGGTTATTGGGATCCGGAATCAAAAAAATACCTCGGTTTTTTCCGGGAGCATTGTGGAGGGCGCGCCATCTCGCGGAGTGAAACGGCAGATTTCAGGAACTGGCCCATGCCTGAGATTTTAATGTGGCCAGGTACCGAAGAAAACCCGTCTGACGACTATTATACAAATTGCTTTTGTGGATATCCTGATGATCCCCAGCTCAAATTGTTTTTTAGTACCATTTTCCATAGAAGTACCGACATTTTAGATGTGCGGCTTGCTGTAAGCCGTGAGGGTAAGGTATTTAATTGGGTTACAGAAAATCCTGTGATTGAAATTGGAAGACCTGGAGAGCCTGATTCCGGCGGGGTTTATGCAGGGCCTAATCTTGTCAGATTCAATGATGGCCGTCTTGCACTTCCTTATTGCGCAATAGACTATACTCACAATGAAGCCTGGTATTGTATGGCTTATGGGGATTATCGGAAGCATGCGGGCAAATATATGTGGGCGTTCTGGGAAGATGGACGCCTTGCGGGCATTGAGGCTGAAAATCTGGGTGAATTCTATACAAACAGTACTATTATTCAAGGGAATCAAATTGAGCTTAATTTCAGGACTCACTATACAGGATCTCTTGAACTTGAATTGCAGGAAAAAGGCAAGATTATTGAAGGCTATTCCTTTGATGACTGTATTCCGGAAACGGGAGACCATGTGTGGAAGAGCTTCCGGTGGAAGGGGAAAAGTGATGTTTCCGAGCTTAAGGGCAGGAATATTGTAATGCATTTCAGACTTAGCAAAGCTAAGATATTTGCAGCAAGATTTGTCTGACATCAAAACATTCACATATTCAAGTAGGTATTGTTTTTAATTTATGTGACAAAGTGTGATTGGAATGCAGTATTACTGCTTATGCAATGATAAATGGAGGATTTATTTTTATGGATAAGGTGGTATTGTTGGATGATAACTAATAAAAATGGGGGTAGAATAATGAATAATTTCAAATGCTGTTCAAGACAGCCGGTATTAAATTTTTTATCTGAAAGGGAGATGGACGACATTCATTTTGGGAGCCTGGAGATACTGGAAAATACAGGCTTGAACGTCCATCACAAAGAAGCCAGGGAATTATTATATAACGCGGGCGCATTTGTTGACGGTATAAACGTCAAAATACCGTCAAA
>VEPD01000103.1 GCA_012027035.1 Ruminiclostridium sp.
CTATTTATATAATATAATCATAATTATTAGTTGTCAACTCTTTTTTATAGAACCATTGTATGTAGCTGTTTAACAACGAAGTTTCAATCTTTAAAAAAGGAAGTTTGATTAATCTTGCTAATATCTCCACCAAGTTCATTGCTGATAATATTCGAGATTTTTCTAACATTTTTAGAATACTGATTCATATTGCGCAGCGTCATCCTTGATGAAGGTCCTGAAATGCCAATAGACGCAATAGGATATTGCCTGTGGTCAAAAATCGGAGCAGCAATACATCTGATTCCGGAAAACAATTCTTCATCATCTATTGCATATCCTCTTTCTTTTGTTTCCCTAATTATTATATTAAGCCTTGTGATATCCATATTCGTTTTTTCATTTTTTTCAATTAATTCATTAATTAAATCCTTTTGCTCTTTTTCGGGTAAATAGCTTATTATAGCCCTTCCAATTGCAGAAATACAAGCAGGTTCATTCATCCCTACCCTGGTATTTACATTTATCATTTCTTTTCCTATTTCCTGTGCAATAAGTACTGCACTGTAACCTGATAAAATACCCAGATGCGATGTTTCTCCTGTGGTAATTGCCATTTCATGCAAATATGGCTTTGATATATGCACTATATCTATATGTGATAATGCTTTCTCTCCAATTTCGATAAGTTTTATGCCAATCTTGTACTTTTTTGATATACTATCCTGCTTAATATATCCACGCCTTTCAAGAGTAGATAATAACCTGTATGCACTGCTTTTATTTATATCCAAATATTCTCCGGCTTCAGTAGTTCCAAGGCTTCCATTAGCAATTATCATTTCAATAATTCTTAACCCTCTGTCAAGTGAATTTATATATTGAATGTTGTCTTTCATCCGGCTTTCTCCCATCTACATTATTAGCTTCGGGTAGCACAACAGGATAAATTATACTCTATTTTTCATTACCTTTCAATGATTTTCAATATTTACTCCTGAGTACTCCTGAGTTTATACTGTCTGCTTCATAAGCGCAGGAAAAAAGGCTGTCCTGGTTAAAAGACAGCCTTTTTTTACCTTTTATATTTTAATGTGCTACTTTATTTCTCTTATTTTACCTATCAGACAAAGGTCAGGGTGATGTCCGTAGAATTTGCCTTCAATTGTGGAACCACCGGTCTCCCCTCCGAGCAGGTATAGTTCGTTTCCCCGCAGTACTGCCGTAGGGGCGAGATTGTTCAAAGGCAGGCTGTCCGTTCTGCCGAATATGTTCTTAACCGCATCATATACAAGCATATCGTTGTAGTAACCGAATACATTATTGAATCTGGACGCCGTACCGTACTTTTCCCCAATAACTCCGTTATTGAAGCATTCATCGTACTGGAAGCCCCCGATAAGCAGAATGTAGCGATTTTTGAAAACAATCTTATTATCGGGAAAGGATGCCGTTGAAATAGGCATATCAGGCAGTCGTGTCCAGCAATTGGCAATGCACTCAAACCGCCAGTTGTCTACTACGCTTGCCAGTATTCCATAGGAATCTTTTAGCCCCGGCCGATCCTCTCCCGCAACCCCGCCGATTATATATATATTATTACCTATTGCCGCCATTGCATGCAGCAAACGAGGCGTACCCGGAATACCTGGTAAGGTATGCCAACCGGTAGAAACCTTTGTAGTATCGAAGACCAAAAGCTGCGATCCAAGGCGCTCAGCCGCATGCTTTCGGTCCGACCATGTATAGAAATGCTCGCAGTCATAATCACCGCCGCCCGAAAGATATATCCTGGAACCGATAGTACATATGCCGGCAAATGATACAGGCCAGGGAAGCGGCGGAAGTTCTTCCCACACCCATCGTCCATCCTGGAAAAGGAGCCGGTATCCGTCTGTGTAGCAGAAAGGCTCGGTATAGCTAAATCCACCCCAGCAGTACAATGCACCGTTAACTTCGGTACAGCTTAATCCCTGGCGTGCTTCGCCCGGAAAATCAGGCAATTCTATCCAGGCTTTCTTTTCTTCCGATATATCAAAAGCCCAAACCTTTTTTATAAACCCCCTCGGATATCTTTCAGGCATGGTCAGGGCTTCCTTTCCCTGGCAGAAACCGCATACGTTTATCAGATAATCTCCAATAAATCCTGCATCGCTATCCTGAAAACCCTGTGGCAAATCAGGTCCCCTTTTCCATGTGATTTTCAGCAGGTGCTCCAACTCATTTTCTTTTTGCAACCGGTACTCCGTTTTCATAAAAAATTTGCATCTCCTTTAAATATCATTACTCCTGTTGTACTGTTATACTATAAACAGTGGCATTGCTCATAAAAATCCTCAGTTCCAATAGTCTTCTTTTACCGCCGGCAACATTCCCCCCCTTCCATACCAGTTCCAGTCCGGTACCGTCTCCTGATATGGGAATACAGTCGTCAGGTGAAAAATCCTGTAGATATTTCAATTCCCCTTCAAACTTATTCATATCCTGACCTTTCTCCATAAGCCCTGCCTTGATAAAGCCGTCGGCTCCTGTTAACACATTGATCCGGATACTGAAAGGGCCGCCTTCATATTCAAATGCTTTAAGGTTGAATTCGAAATCTCTATCGCTATATAGTCCTGCAAGTCTGTCTCTTTTAAATCTTATCATCCGGAAATTCCCACTGTAGCCGATCTTATCAGGGTAAGCATCCTCATGGCAGTACTCTACGCCGTGATAAGCCATAATACATTCATAGCCGTTCTGCATAATGCCAGGGCAAATGTAAACCCCGCCCCTGTCGGAATCAGAATCGTTTTTTAGAAAAGGCGTCCTGTCGGACCTTTTGAAGCAAATTCCATCCCTGCTTGTCGCAAGCTGCACATAAAGAGTATCGGAAAGATGGTCGAACATCGAAATGAAAAGGAAAACACCGCTGTCGCTGCCTGAAATATAGCGGCTTGCGGCATTTGTATAAAAATCTTCTCCCGGCATATCATGCTCATCCGGGGACAAAATGGTTCGCGGGTGCGGCCATTTCCCGAAATCGTTTGTCTCAGATCTGGCAATCAACCTGACGCTGTTGTCCTGCCATTCCCTGAAATATCCTATGTATGCAGACCTGGTTTCATCCCAATACACCACTGACTGTGTATCGCTCGAAAAGGGGACAAAAGGAGGCTGCAGCCAGCTTCGACTCTCAGGGACTCCCCATTTCCAATTGGTTCCATCGGAAGAGTAGGCGAAGCTCATAAGGTTTAATGCAAATTTATCTCTTTCCGTATATTTCATCGCACCGCCGCCAAAAATCATCCGGTACCTTGCAAAAGGCGGAGAATTCGGATCAATAAATATACAATGTCCATGAAATCCTATTCCATTGCTCATTATACCATCAAATACAATATTATTGTCTTTATTTCCGTCAAATTCGATCAGACCAAGCACAGGCTTCCTCCAGTTTATCCCGTCTGTACTCTCCGCATAACACAGCCTTCCGTCATAATCATGCTTATAATTTTTATCCCAAGCTTCATACCACAATCTGTATATCCCTCTATCATAGATCATAGTCCCATATCCTGTCGATAATGATTCCCAAGGTTTATCCGCCGTTAAAAAGGGAACCGGATCTTTACATGGATTGCCTGTTATGAAGCTAAATGCCCCTTTCCATCTTTTTTCGCTGCCATAGTTAGCCATCCATTTCCTATCGAACATAAGAAAATGCTTTTCGGACATAAACCAACCCCCAAGCCATTTAACATAAGCTGTAGTACTAAATACTCAACGAGAATAACTCGCCTTCGGATAAATCCATTTCTACCCGGATTTTTTTACCGACATAAGCTGATAGAATAATATCGGCTACTATATTATAATGATCGCCACGCAGCTCCTGCACCGCGATGAAAGCTCCACTTCTGTCTCTCAAGGTCAGCCCGACAACGCCCTTCATGTTCAGAGAGATTTGCTCTCCCGTTACTTCCAGGGGTTGAGTTGCCACTTTACCGCCCTTCAAGGAGGCAAAGCCGTCGATTCTCATCCAGGCTCTGCCGACGGCACCTCTTACAATATTGTGCTTAATATCGTCCGCGACCTTGTGGTCTGTACTTATAGCCCCGTAATAGGTGCACATCCGTCCTTCCATATTC
>VEPD01000003.1 GCA_012027035.1 Ruminiclostridium sp.
ACAAACAGCCTGCAGCCATTCCTCCACATGACGCATTTATTTGCAGCCACGCCCACCCATTCTGGTTAGAAACAATTAGAACTAGTTCGCATTCTTTCCGCATTACGCAATAACAGCCTGCTACATCGTCAATATCCCGTTGGGTGTGTTTACAATCATGAGGATGTCTTCTTCTTCACCGGTTTCGGCATTTATATAAACAATGAAATCCTTATCGTTCAGCTTGCCTTTGAACTCATAGCAGAAAATCTCCGTCTTGTGATTTGTAGGAATGATTGCCAAACCCGAGCTTAAGATCTTCATACGGCTATTTATTTTCTTTTTTGCTTCTTCCAATGATATTGCCGGCTTCGGAATATTTCTCCCAGTATGCGCTGAAATGTAGGCTTTAGCTTCAAAGCCTGTAATTTCGCCTGTGTCGAGAGCTATCTTGAGCTTTATCAAATCCGGATATACTACCACATTTTGCTGCTTGTATGCATAATTTATAGTTGCAGTATTGTCCTCAGTCAGATAATAAGTATCGCCCATATTTTTGTAGCCCTTGCTCTCCAGAAATTCCAGCCCCTTTTTCTTTGCCTGGTCCATCTCCAGCTTTTTAGCGGTAACCGGCCTGTTATAAAGCATCCAGTAAACATGCCCGCCTTTTTGGGTTACTCCTATATTTATTTTCCTGTCTTCAGGCGTATTTTTCAAGCTTACGGAATAGCTGTATGTTTTCATTGTCCCTGTATCATTTTTACCTGCATCCAGTATATCCTTTATCCTATCCTGGCCAATAAATTCAATGACGCTCTTTTTTGCCTGTTCCTGACTCATCTCATTTCCTGTAAGCCCTTTAAGTTCAGCCGAAGTCATATGATCCGAGAAAGGTCCGTCATATATAAGCGTAGGATAATTCTGAAAAGTTTTGTCAATATCCTGAATCTGCTTCATGGAGATATTCGCAGATGTTTTCTTAAACAGACTGGTCCCCTTGTCTGCCAATTCTCCCCATCTCAGCCTTCCATCAGCAAGTTGGTTTTGAAGATTCCCAAGACTTTTCCCAAGCGAAACAGAATAATTGTAAAGCTGCTCAACAGTTTTATATTGAGCGGAACTCAGCGGTTTCCCCCTGATATTCTGGTTATTCAGCGTATTGCTCAAATCACCCACCTGTATCAAAAACTTGGATGTATTGGCCAATACCGGCTGTGAGACAGGCAATTGCCCAAGGTTGGTCTGGGCAAGATTGGATTGCCTCCATGCCTCCTGCAAAGTGGTGGCTGTCCTGACAGGAGTAGCAGTAATGAGTGATTTTGCCAGCAGTGTTTCAACATTCTGTACATAACCCACCATATCATAGAACGCCCTATTGTACTGATTATCCAGCTCCTGCCTCAGATTTGCAGCATGCTTGTACTGGTAGATGCCAAATATGGACACAGCGGCTATGATCACTATAACTATACTGTACATTTTTCTATCTGATAATCTTCTTTTAAAATCCAGTAATTTTTCCCTTATACCCAATGTGGTACCTCCTATTTTCCAAAATAATGTTTCCCGATTTTCTTTACTATCTGCCTGCTCCAGATCCACGAACTTGTGGCAGTTGCCGGATTCCAATAATAAACCGCGCCCTCGGCGGGATCCCAGCCGTTCATGGCGTCTCTCGCCGCTTTAACTACAGAAGAACTGCTATCTATGGCAACATTTATCTGCCCATCGGATACCGCTGTGAAAGCCCCCGGCTGGTAAATGACTCCTGCTATGGTTTTAGGGAATCTGGAATCCTTTGTCCGATTAAGAATAACTGCACCTACCGCCACCTGCCCTTCATAGGGTTCTCCCCGCGCTTCTCCGTTTATAGCCCTTGCCAGCAGCTGTATGTCTCCGGCTCCGTTGCTCTGCCCATAGGCATCTCCGGAATTCAGAAGTTCCGTTAGAAATCCGGCGCCTGCATAGACCGATATGCAAACAAGAGATAATATGATGCAGGTAGCCAAAAGTACCTTAATATTTTTCAAAATTCCTCCTCCTTAGCCTACCACAGTAAAACTACTACTAAATTATTCTTTGTTTTTCCCAAAAAATTATTCTTATCGGTATTATTTGCATCCATCAGAAATATGTGAGGTCTAGTATATTATTTCCCGCAGGATATTTTTAGTAATTAACGCTGTAGTACTAATGAATATTTAGTGTTATAATAGTTAACTGTATTACAAAAAATATTATTGGATTTATTGCCCACTAAACGGAGGCTTACAATAGAATGAAAGTTTTGTTTTTATCTGCATCTACAGGCGGAGGACACGCAAAAGCTGCGGAGGCAGTAATGGAAGTGCTGAAAATAAGGCATACGGGCTTCAACGGACAGGTGGTGGATACACTGAAACACATAAGTCCGATTATAGACAGGCTGGTTGTCGGGACTTATCTGAAAACGGTTAAAAATACGCCCCGCATATATGGCAAGTTTTACAAGCTATCAGAAACCGGTGAAAATATTTCGGATATTACAAAGACCTTCAACAAGCTTATGGCCGTCAAACTTGTTGCTTTTATAAATGAGTATGCTCCATCTGTAATAGTCTGCACCCATACCTTTCCTCTGCAGATGTTGTCAAGCCTGAAGCAAAAAGGATTAATATCCATCCCTGTTATCGGCGTTGTTACAGATTTCGTAAACCATCTTTTCTGGAAGCTTGATGGAGTGGACGCCTTCATAGTAGCCCATGAATACATAAAGAATGACATGATAAAGGCAGGTATGCAGGGGGAAAGAATACATACTTTAGGTATACCTATATCCCGGACATTTCTTGAAAAAAAGGATAGATTTCAATTGACACAGGAGTTTGGTCTCAAAAATAAGCCTACCATCCTGATAATGGGCGGAAGTCTTGGATTTGGGGAATTCAGAGATGTTTTCAAATCATTGCTGAAATGCCGCAGAGATATACAGGTCATAGCCGTGGCCGGCCAAAATATAAAGCTGGAAAAAGAGTTGAAAGTGATAGCCTGCGGTTCTTCCAAAGACATAAAAATACTGGGATATACCAATAGAATCTCGGATTTGATGGATGTATCGGATTTTATAATAACCAAACCCGGAGGAGTCACAATTTCCGAAGCGCTTGTCAAAAAACTGCCCATCCTGATTATGTCGCCCATTCCAGGCCAGGAGGAAAGAAATGCCCGCTTTTTGACAAATACGGGAGTAGCTGCGCACATATTCAGAAATGAGGACCTCGAGAGCCTGTTCTGCCAGGTGCTTGACAATCCTCTGCGACTGAGGCATATGCGTGAAATGGCGGAATACCTTGCGAAACCAAATGCAAGTGAAGCAATCGCTGACTTAATAGAAAGCATATCGGATCAACGGAATATCCTTCTTGCAAAAACCGGTTTTCCATCGCTGCCGCTTTCATTCAAGCCTTCCAGCCTGACATAGCCCAACGTCCTGCTTGCATGGATATATTGTCCGTTTCCCAGATAAATACCTTGATCGGAAATATTGCTTTTATTCTCCGATTCACCAAGAAATACAATATCTCCGGCTGCGATGCTGTCCAGTTGGATTTCTTCTCCGTAATTCATTTGCCCTTGTAAATCTCTGGGCAGGTTCAAACCGTTAATTTTAGAACAAATATATATCATTCCGGAAGAATCCATACCCATTGAGCTCAGTCCGTTCAAAAGATAGCT
>VEPD01000469.1 GCA_012027035.1 Ruminiclostridium sp.
ACAAACAGCCTGCAGCCATTCCTCCACATGACGCATTTATTTGCAGCCACGCCCACCCATTCTGGTTAGAAACAATTAGAACTAGTTCGCATTCTTTCCATACTGTGTTGAGGCGTTAATTGCCTTGTTTAACTGTAGGGACGATCATGGGAACACGCTCCTGCATTTCATCTGAATATAGCTCCCACTCGTGATACAGCTCCTCCAGTCTCGATTTCAAATGAGTCTGCTCATCAAGAAGCGCAGTAAGAGCTACATGGTCGCTTTGGGTTTCTTCGCCGGACATTTTGCTTTCTATATCGGTCAGACGCTCCTCTGTCCGTGAAATCTCATCCTCATTCTGGGTGAGAAGTCTTTCCAGCCTTCGGCGGCGTGACCTTTCTTCTTTGCTTTCAAGCCTTTCCAGCTTTGAATCGGATATGAAAGCTTCGGGGGATTCGTCCAAAGGAGTTTCCGGTTTTTTCCCGTGCTCGAGATAATAGGTATAGTCTCCTTTATAATCCTTTAAAGAATTGCCGGACATCTCAATAATTCTGGTAGCCAGCTTTCTTATAAAATAACGGTCGTGGGATACTGCAAGAATTGTTCCGTCGAAGGATACCAGGGCTTCTTCCAGGGCTTCCCTGGAGTTTATATCCAGATGGTTGGTAGGCTCGTCCAGAAGTAAAAAGTTGGAGCCTGAAAGCATTAGCCTGGCAAGTGCAGTCCTGCTTTTCTCACCACCGCTGAGAATACGAACGGGTTTGTATACGTCTTCACCTGTAAATAGAAATTGCGCCAGTGCGTTTCTCATCTGTGTATGTGTAAGCTTTTCATCCGAATTCCATACTTCTTCAAGGACAGTCTTGTTTTCATCCAGATCCTGAAGCTCCTGATCGTAGTAACCCAGTATTATTTTATGGCCATATTCAAAAGTACCGGAAGTTTGGGGCAGTCTGCCGGCCAGTATTTTCAACAAGGTTGATTTGCCGCAGCCGTTCGGGCCCAGAAGAAATACCTTTTCATTTCTTTTTAGCTCAAAGCTTATATTCTCAAACAGCGGTTTGCCTGGAAATTCTTTAGAGAGAGCCTCTGCAGACAATACATCATTTCCGCTGGTCATACTACTTTTAAACTTTATTTTTATTTTATCCGGAAGTTTTTTGGGAGCATCCAGCTTCACAATCCTGTCAATGGCTTTTTGCCTGCTCTCCGCGGCTACTATGTTTTTCTCCCTGTTCCACCTTCGCTGCTGCTCGATAAAAGCTTCCATACGGGCAATTTCCTTTTGCTGCAGGTCAAAATGCTTCTGCCTGATTTCACTGTCAACGGCCTTTTGCCTGACATATTCGGAATAATTGCCGGTGTATGTTTTGCAGAAGCAGTTTTCCAGCTCAATTGTTTTATTAGTGACTGCATCGAGAAAGTACCTGTCATGAGATATTATGAATACACCTTTTTTATAATCCTTAAGAAAACCTTCCAGCCACTCCAGCGCATTGATATCCAAATGGTTTGTCGGTTCGTCAAGCATTAATATGTCAGGCTCTTCCAGCAGTAATTTCGCCAGTGCGAGGCGGGTTTTCTGACCTCCGCTGAGAGTGTGGATTCCCAGTTGGAATTGGTTATCATCAAACCCCAGTCCTCTCAAGACCCCCCGCACCCGGCTGTTGTATTCATATCCACCCTCTCTTGAATATTTTTCCCTTAGTTTGTCATATTCCTTCATACAGGAATCAAGAGTGTCAATATCCTTTTCCATACTTATCAGCATTTCAAGATTTTTCAGGCGTTCTTCCATCTTTATCAGATGGGCAAAAGTAGACAGCATTTCATTCCATATGGTATTGGAAGTATCCAAACCTGAATTTTGATCAAGAAAACCCAGCTTTTGTCCCCTGGATATGAAGATATTTCCTGAATCAGGCTGGATACTGCCGTTTATTATTCTGAATAATGTAGATTTACCTGCGCCGTTTACTCCGATGAGGCCTGTTTTATCCTCTGTCTGAAGGTTGAAGGTGATATTCTCAAGTATTTTGTCGGTACCGAAGGACATTGTGATATCGCTGCAAGCCAAAATAATCATATTCGCATTCACCTGCTTCCAAGGTTTTATTTTAGCAGAAAAGCCCATGGCAAGCAATATTGACGAAAAAATATACATGGTGTTATAATAAATGTAATTTATCACGTAGGAGGCCTATAATGGCATTAAAGAAAAAGGTTTCAATTGCGGTAATCAGACGTTTGCCCAGGTATTTCAGATATCTCTCTGATCTGCTGAAGGTGGACATCACAAGGATTTCATCCAAGGAATTGAGTGCCAGGATGGGCATTACCGCATCACAGATAAGACAGGATTTGAATTGTTTCGGCGGCTTTGGACAGCAGGGTTACGGTTATAATGTAGAGTCTTTGTATAATGAGATAGGTAATATATTGGGTGTCAATAATAGATTTCAAACTATAATAATCGGCGCCGGAAATATGGGGCAGGCTCTTGCCAACTACCCGAATTTTGAAAACAGAGGCTTTCATCTGGCAGCTATCTTTGACATAAATCCGAAGGTGGTGGGCAAGAAGATCAAAAATATTGAGATTATGCATCTGGAATTGATAGAAGAATTTGTCAGGCATAACCGTGTGGATATTGCCATAATAACCGTACCATCGGAGAGTACGCCTCTTATAGCTGAAAGAGTGGTACGGCTTGGTATTAAAGGACTCTGGAACTTTTCCCCCATGGATCTGAAGCTGCCTTATAATGATATAGTTGTCGAAAACGTCCATTTAAGCGACAGCTTAATGGTTCTGGGATACAGCATGAATGAGAAATTCAGGAATAAT
>VEPD01000107.1 GCA_012027035.1 Ruminiclostridium sp.
CTTTCATCCCAGGCAGCAATATTCCTTGTCAGAGCATCCCCTACACAGTTGATCTGGTCGTCTCCACCCTGATAAAAACGCCTGGAATCTTTCGGGTCGTCAAATTCAAACCCGGCCATCTCCTCAGGTGTTTTTAACGAGAAGCTTTCGTAATGCGGCATAGGTGCATTGCCCGATCTTCTGATCACAGCTTCAAATCCGGTTTTTATAATAATATCTTCACCTTTTTCTTCGAGTATTTCAAAGGGCTTGATATGTGGGTCCATATTGGGTGTAACGACGACATAGTCAAGGTCAAAATACCGGTATGGGTCAAAATCCATACCAAACTTTAATCTCGCCTTTTTCATAAACCCCGTCCAGAAAAAGTCGCTGACCGGTACCCTATCACCTTCTTTATGTGAAAGCGCAAGCCTTATACGCTCAATTTTTTGCCCTGCTTTTCCCATTTTTTCACCTTCTCCTATTAATTCAATTCTATTACTGCTGAAATTCCGTCGGTATTTTTGAAATACACCTGTATGCACTCAGATTTTACTGTTCTGACAGTTTCCTCAATCATCAATAGTACTAGCTGCTGGTCTGTTATATCCGCTTAAGCTGCTCAATCAGAGCCAACACATTTTCTACAGGCACATCATCCTGTATTTCCTGCGCCGGAGACGCAATATATCCTCCGCCTTTACTCATAGCCGCTACCACCGCCTTTGTCTCCTCCATTACCTCATACGGCGTGCCGTACGGCAAAACATTCTGCGTACTGATTCCGCCCCAGAATGCCAGCCTGTCGCCATATTTTTCTTTCAACTTGTATATATCCATACATTCAGGCTGAATGGGATTCAACACATCCACGCCCATTTCTATTAAATCGGGAATAATCGGCTCAATATCGCCGCATGAATGAATCCATACATCTTTGCCATATTTCTTTATGAGGTCATATTCCTGTCTCTCGCCGTCCCTGATCAATTTCCGCCATATACCGGGAGACATCAGTATTCCACGTTGCGAGCCCCAATCGCTTCCCAGCAGGATGCCGTCAATATCGGGACACGCTGCAATATTTTCAAGCATGACCATATTCTTTTTTATAATAAATTTTAAAAGCTTTTCCGCAAAATCCGGCTCTCCCGCCATATCTGCAAGAAAGTTTTCAATACCCCTGGCAAAATTTGCCTTTTCAAAATGGCTGCCGTAAATTGCAGTTAAAATATAACAACCTGTTTTTTGCTTTACTTCTTTTATCTTTGCAAAAAAGTCCTCATAACATCCTGTGCCTACAGTATCCGGCAGTACTTCCGGGGAGGCGTAGCCGCTGTAACTTTCGGGTACGTTGCACCATTGCCACCACGGAGGGGCAATCCTGTAAACATCATTCCCGATTGCAAGCTGCAGGTCCTCATCTGGGAAATATGGCTGTATCAGTTCTTCAGCCTCTGGAGTAAAATGAATTGCATAAGGCACTCTTCCGGTTTCTTTATGGGCGATTGCAAGCTTTACTATATCCCTTTTTGTAGTCTGTCCCATCATGGCAAAACCTCCTGTTATATTTGGTTTACTTAAGCTGTAGTAAAATTAATTATAGATACATTTTTCCTGTTCTCCCTGGGTTCAATATCCAGTTCCTCTATAAATCCGTCCCTGAGCCTTAATTTGATAATTGTATTGCAAGGCCCATACATCCTGCATTCCACATCCCATTCCCTGGGCCATGCAGGAAGCAGCAGCATCCTGTCTCCATCAACCTGTAAAAGCATAGCTTGTAAAGCGATACTTGCCGCACCGCCATGGTCCATATCCGGGACCCAATCACTGCCAGGGCCCCAGAACCCGGGAAATCTGCATTCTTTGCACCATGCTGAAAAACTTTGCACTACCATCTTCTTTGATTCTTCAATCAGTCCAAGGCAAGCGGCATGAATCGCATCCTGATGCCAGCAGCCGTTGTCCCTGATATCTCTCATATCAAAAGTGTCCAGGGCTTTTTGCATCCCTTCCCTGCCTGCGCCATACAGTTTATATGGAAACACTGAATAAAGCTCGGGATTCTCCCAATTCTGCCTTATGGTTTGAACCAATTTCTCCGCAGGCAGCAAACATTCCTTCCCATTTTTTTCGCCTTGCGGAATAGAAGGGATTTCGTTCTGCAGCCTTATCCACCTCTGTTGCCTCACTTTTCCTGCAAGCTCCCGGGGTAGTGCCAAAAGCATTCGTAAAATATATCCGAGTCCCGCAATTTCCGGAGCAGGGTTTTTTACATCATGCCAGGTCTCAAGCGCCATGGCCGGATAAAAAACAATTTTCCCATCCGCTCCTCTATCAAAATGCTTATCGTAGAACTCAATCACAGCATCCGCCATTGGCAGCAAACTATCCTCTGCAAAGTCCATATCCTGCGTGTAACGGTAATATTCCAGCATCATAACACATAGTTCAATCGCACCTGACCAGTAATACCTGATATATGGATTCTGTACAAAGCCGTC
Source organism: Ruminiclostridium sp. (assembly GCA_012027035.1). Classification (GTDB taxonomy): domain Bacteria; phylum Bacillota; class Clostridia; order Acetivibrionales; family DTU013; genus MnB-11. The sequence continues at coordinate 2,490 of VEPD01000107.1, forward strand.
AGGTATTCCTTCCCTATCCCATCCATAATCTTTGTTGGCATATGTTCCCCAGAAGCACATCGTTTCAGGGAAAAAAGCGCCGCTATGCCCATAATAGCGCTCTGTCCTGTATTTTGCCAGCGGGAGCACATCAAGATACATCCTGAACAGAGGCCTCATCATTTCGAAATCTCCCGAAGAAAGCATAGGCCAGTATATAAGCCTCGTATTCTGAAACCAATAGGGTCCTCCCCATCTTCGATAATCGGCGCCGTACTTCGTATCCGCTATTTTTTCAACGGTATCCATGGTAAAAATAGAACCGTTGAATTTAATGGGGTATCCGCCTCTCCCGGCACATGCATTCATATATCGCTGAAAAATGTACCCCTGGGTCACCGCTTCAGCTTCCCTGCCGCCGCTTATATAAATATAGCTTTTGTCCCAAAAATGCTTCCACCATTTTTTATGTTCACCCCTTGCAATATCAAGATCACTACTCTCCATTCGGACGATATTTTTCTCTAACGCCTCCGTCCACGCTTGAATTGTATCTGCGCGCATCGTTAACGGGTATAGGGAAATATGGCATTCTTTCAAAGGTTTTATTGTCCTTAATGTTCCGGAATCAATATTTGCAAGTCCCGTACCTTTCACCGCACAGCCGAAGGTTAGATGAAGCAAAGGGTCATCATACCTCCCTTCAATATCCTGCAA
>VEPD01000346.1 GCA_012027035.1 Ruminiclostridium sp.
AAAACGCAGTTTGCGACATCCAGTCCATACGGAGTAAGCCTTATCCGTCCGTCATCCACTTCCAGCATCTGTTTTTTCACCAATTTGTCAATCTGTTTGCCATACAGTTTATATACATCTTCACCATATCTGGCACTGAATTCCTCAATTACGATGCCGTCCGCCAATCTTAAGCCCAGCATCATGTATTCCGACATGGACTCGGTTTTATCAATGTCCTGCATATTCTCCACCGGACTACCTCCGTCTAACATTATGCCTATAAATTCCTCAATTTTGCAAACATTGTTGCATCTTCTTCCTTCTAAATACGAATGTGCTCCCGCACCAATTCCCAGGTATTCCGAGGCCGTCCAGTAAACAAGATTGTGTTTGCACTCATAGCCTGGAAGAGCAAAATTTGATATCTCATAATGCAAATAGCCATGTTTTTTCAGTTCATCCACGGCATGCCAATACATCCTTCTATCCAGTTCCTCATCAACCGGCTGAAGCGCTCCCGACCGGAGCATACTGTAAAACGGTGTTTCTTCTTCTATTTTCAAGCTGTAACAGGAAATATGCTGAAGACCAAGTCCGATAACATTTCTGACCGTTTCACTCCAGTCATTCATGTTTTGCCCGGGAATCCCAAAAATCAAATCCGCATTGATGTTCTTAAATCCCGCTTTAACCGCAGCTTCAAAGTTGACTCTGAAATCTTCCGCAGAATGTATCCTTCCAAGCTTCTTAAGAAGAATATCCTGATAAGCCTGCAAGCCGATACTCAGGCGGTTTATGCCATTGATCCGGTAGGAGAGCAGCTTCTCGTATGTCAGGGTGCCCGGATTGGATTCTATTGTGATTTCAGCCTTGCCTTCAATTTCAAAATACTGCCTGCAGGCGTTCATCAATTGATATATATACTTTGCATCAACAAGGGACGGGGTACCTCCCCCTATAAAAATGGAGCTTACGGTACAGTCCTTCAGGCTATCCGAATAACCGCGCATTTCCTGCTCAAGCACATTGAAATATGGTTCAATGAGAGCTTCCTTTCCTGAATGGGAATTGAAGTCGCAATAATGGCATTTTGATTTACAGAAAGGTATATGTATATACAAACCGATTTTTTTACTGTTCATTTTTCACCATTCACAGCTTCACCGGATTTTCCCGGTCCCAGGGTGGCATTATATACCTAAAGCCTGTTTCCTTCAACAGCTTATGCGCTTCCTTCATCCCTCTTCCGGCATCTTCGCAGCTGTGGGCGTCGCTCCCCGCGCAGACATTCCTGCCTCCAAAGCTGTGATAAAGCTCCAGAAAGGCTTTTCCCGGCAAAGTCTCCCCATGGGGTGAATAAAGGCCTGAGGTATTTACCTCTATTATCTTTCCCGATTTGGCGCTTAGCCGGGCAATCTCATATTCTGCTTCCTTCACAAGCCTCAGCAGGCTTTCCCGCTTATAATATGCGTCCCCCAGATACCTTTTGAAAACGCCGACATGCCCGATAACATCGAAAGCATCCACTTCGAGGCTATGCCTGAATTCTTCATAATACCTCCGGATAAGGTACTTCAGCTTATCAATATCATGGATGGCAGGTATGTATTCACGGTCTGAAATGGAGCAGCCGTCAATCATGTGTATTGAGCAAATGGTAAAGTCATATTGGAATTTCTCAAGATGATCAAGAACATCCTGCTGAGCCTTTTTATTATAGTCTATTTCACAGCCGGCATAAAATTCATAGCCTTTGTCCTTTAAAGCCTTAACTTCCGCCATATAAGCCATAGGATCCAGCCAGCCATCTAGCCAACCGTACGATCCGCATTCCGGCATCATATCAAGATGTTCGGCAAAACCGATACCGGATATCCTGCCGCTGTCAACAGCAGCGGTATAATCCCCAAGCGTCGACAAGCCATCGGCGGAATAGGTGGAATGTATATGTGAATCGTAGTACATCTATTCTCCTTAACTTCATAAATTGGAATTGATAGAAGCCTTTCTTGCTAAAATCGTCAGAAGCTCCTTTTCTAATCTAACTTGAGGACGCTCATAAACGCTTCCTGCGGCACTTCCACAGAGCCTACCTGGCGCATCCGCCGTTTACCTTCCTTTTGCTTCTCCAGCAGCTTTTTCTTACGGGTGATATCACCGCCGTAGCATTTAGCCAGAACGTCTTTCCTAAATGCCTTGACGGTTTCCCTTGCAATGATCTTTCCGCCGATACAGGCTTGAATGGGAATCTCAAACTGCTGCCTGTGTATTACATCCTTCAGCTTCTCAGCTATCCGCCTTCCCCTGGCATATGCTTTTTCAGTATGCACTATAAAAGAAAGGGCATCCACAATTTCGCCATTCAGCAATATATCCAGCTTCACAAGCTCGGATTCCTTGTAGCCTTGGAGTTCATAGTCAAAGGATGCATAGCCTTTTGTCCTGGATTTGAGGGCATCAAAGAAATCATATATAATCTCATTTAGGGGAAGCTCATAAGTCAATATCACGCGCTTTTCATCTATATATGACATATCCCTGTAAGTACCGCGGCGCTCCTGCGCCAGCTCCATTATGCTTCCTACATATTCGACAGGCGTCATTATGGTAGCTTTGGTAATGGGCTCTTCCATTTTGCCAATCATGGTCGGCGCAGGTAAATTTGTAGGATTGTCAATATGCAGGACTTCGCCGTCTGTGTTTGTGATCCTGTAAATAACACTTGGAGCGGTGGTTACCAGATCCAGGTCATATTCCCTTTCAAGCCTCTCCTGTATGATTTCAAGATGAAGCAAGCCAAGGAATCCGCATCTGAAACCAAAACCAAGCGCGACGGAAGTTTCCGGTTCAAAGGTAAGAGCGGCGTCATTCAACTGCAGCTTTTCCAGGGCGTCCCTGAGGTCGCCGTATTTAGCGCCGTCCGCCGGATAAATGCCGCAGAAGACCATTGAATTGACTTTTTTGTATCCGGGCAAAGGTACGTCGGCAGGATTGACTGCAAGGGTGACTGTGTCGCCAACCCTCGTATCCCTTACATTTTTGATGCTGGCGGCAATATATCCTACGTCGCCGGCAAGCAGCTCCGTACAGGGTGCGTACTGACCGGGCCTGAAATAGCCTACTTCAGTCACAACAAATTCCTTTTTGGTATACATCATTCTTACCGTATCTCCCTGCCTGACCGCGCCTTGCTTTATACGCACATATATTATCACGCCTTTGTAGGCGTCATAGAAGGAATCAAATATCAATGCCTTCAAAGGGCCGGCTTCATCGCCTTCCGGATGTGGAACAGCGCTTACAATCGCCTCCAGCACCTCTTCTATGTTTATCCCGTTTTTTGCAGAAATCAGGGGTGCGTTGTGAGTGTCAAGACCAATGACGTCCTCAATTTCCTTTTTGACGTGGTCAGGCCGGGCACTGGGAAGGTCAATTTTATTTATTACGGGCAATATCTCAAGATTGTGTTCAAGGGCAAGATATACATTCGCCAGTGTCTGCGCTTCTATACCCTGTGCAGCGTCAACCACCAGTATGGCGCCCTCGCAAGCTGCAAGGCTTCTTGAGACCTCATAATTGAAGTCCACATGGCCGGGGGTATCTATAAGATTATAGACGTACACCTCGCCGTCGTTTGCTTTATAAGCCATTCTCACAGCCTGGGCTTTAATTGTGATTCCCCTCTCGCGCTCGATATCCATATTGTCCAGGACCTGCTCATGCATTTCCCTCAAGGACAGGACGCCTGTTTTCTCAATAATTCTGTCGGCCAGTGTAGACTTGCCGTGATCGATATGCGCGATTATACAAAAATTCCTTATCCTGTTCTGTCTTTCACTTGCCATTGGTAATCCTCTCAAATTCCGGATATATTAGTGCAGCCTTCGTTGTAGTATTATCCGATGCTTAAATATTATAACATTGAAATTATATAAAATAAAGGTGTGTCACAGGGACGGTTTTTGAATTATTTATGCAACCTGAGCATAAAAATTTAAATCATATGTATTTGTAGAATAGTGTGAATCTGTAGGGAACGCCCCCTGTGGCGTTCCGTATCCGGATTCTGTTCACCTTGGCGGAACGGCACGGGGGCCGTTCCCTACATGTGCCCC
>VEPD01000191.1 GCA_012027035.1 Ruminiclostridium sp.
AGGGGCTGCACTGGTGGAGGGGTTTGCCGTAACAGCACCCGAAGCTGATGCATGCCAGCCGCCCCAGCCCCTCTCCATAGGCATAGGCCACGCACAGGGCCGACAGAAAAACCGTGACGTTGACATCAAAGCCAAAGGCCCGCCCCAAGGTCAGGTTCGTAAGATACACCAGCCAGGGACCGGTTAAACTGCCGATGAAACCGTCCACCTGCTCGCCTGCCGCTAATTTTGTTGCGACCATGGTTTCCGCTTCCGAAGTGTTGATGATTTCCACCGGTACTCCTGAAATCTTCTCAAAAGCGGTCTCGAATGCTTTTGTTTTGTCCGGTTCTTCTGTCCCGATGTGTTGGTTGTTAATTACAACAATTTTTACCGGTTTAGCCACTTCTGCCACAGTGCTTTCCGGGACTGCAGTCCCAGTGCTGCTCCCTGCGGTTGCAGCCGTCTTTTCATTGGTAGAATCGGTTTTAGCACAGCCTGCAAACACCGTCAAAGCTACCAGTAATGCGATGATCAAAGCTACTGTTTTTTTTGCCCTTCTCATAATTACATCCTCCTTCTTGTATTATAAATCCCTTCCGGAATTTATTCCATAGTTTATAGGCGCGCGTCACCCTTTTACTGCGCCAAGGATGATCCCCTTTACCAGATATTTCTGCAAATATGGATAAATAAGCAATATGGGCATTGCCGTAAGCGCCATGACGCCCATAGTGACATTCTTACCGAAAAGCTTCCCGCCGCCCTTGACTACTTCCCCATTTCCGGTCTGCATAACGATGTCGCGCAATATCGGCTGAATTGTTTTCTTTTCCGCATCTGTAATGAAAGACAGCGGATAGAAATACATATTCCAGTAATCAACCATGTACCAGAGGGCAAGGACCGCGATAATAGGTTTTGCCAGTGGAATTACAATCCTGAACAATATAAGCAGCTCATTTGCCCCGTCTATTCTTGCCGATTCCTTCATGGATTCCGGAATGGTATGAAAATAATTCTTTACAAAAATCAAATAATAGGGAAACATAAGGTACGGTAGTATAAGAACTGCATGTGTATTGATTATGCCCAGCCTTTTATAAAGGATGTAAAGCGGGATGACTCCTGCGGAAAACATCATGGAAAAAACCATCATATGACCCAGGATTCTTACGCCGATTAACTCCTTACATGTAAGAAGATATGCGGCTACGGAGGTTGCAAAAACAGAAAGGGGGACTCCCATAAGCACGACCTTGACGCTGTTCAGAAGGCCGGAGAATATGACGCTTCTGCTGAAAATCTGTTTATAGGCTTCAAGAGTAAACCCCCTGGGGAAAAGCATAAACCCGTTTTTTATTACCTCCACCTCACTGGAAAATGAAATGGATACTATATTCATGAAAGGTATAACCATACTCAGGCACATTATAGAAAACAGGGTGTAATTTCCGATATTGAAAGCAGAACGATAGATGTCCGGATTACGTCTCATATGGCAGTCCTCCTATAACAGGTTCCGGCCTGTTGCCTTCTGGCTGAAAAAGTTGGAAATCTCAAAAATGCTGAAAGATATTACAGAACCAACCATGTTGACGACAGTGCTCTGGGAAAAGTTGAAATTCACCAGACCCTGTCTGTAGCTATATGTCCCAAGCACATCGCCTGTTGAATAGACAAGAGGGTTGTACATGATCAGCACCTGGTCGAAAATCATAAATGCATTTGAAATCTGGAGCAGGAATACGATAAGGATTGTCTCCTTGATACTGGGCAGCGTTATATGCCATACCTGCTGCATCCTCTTTGCGCCGTCAACAAGAGCTGCTTCATACAGGTCAGGGTTGATTGAGCTTATTGACGCTAGATATATAACTGTTCCATAGCCTGAGGATTTCCAGATGGCTGTCAGTACCAGCAACCTTCTGAACCATTGTTCATCAGTGAAGAAGCCGATGGGCTGTCCTCCCAAAAGCTTGATAAGCTCGTTCACCATGCCGCCGTCAGGGTTAAGGATCATGACGAAAAGTCCGGTAACAACGACCCAGGAAATAAAATACGGAATGACGATTATTGTCTGAAAAATCCTTTTGAAGGATTTGGCAAGCATTTCGTTGAGCAGCAGTGCCAGAATCAGCGGGACCGGGAAATAAAAAACAATCATATATAAGCCAATGATAACGGTGTTTTTGAACGCTCTTGCAAAATCGCCGGAGGACAGGACTTCCTTGAAAATATCCAGCCCGACATACCGGTTATTCCCGAATAATTCAAACCTTACTACCGAGTAATACAACTGGTTGAAAATCGGTACCATATTGAAGACAAATACGTACGCCGCGGCGAGAATCAAAAGCAAATAAAGGGCATTGTAAGACCTGATGTTCTTTAATAGTTTCAGGCTTGTCATCTTGCCGTGATTATAATTTTTAAGCTGTAAGTTGCTGTGCATAAGGCATCCCTTCACTCAATTTTATTAAATATCAATTAGTACTACAGCGCAAACTACCGAATTATTCTTGCCGAAATAATGCGTTAAAGCATTCGTGATTATTCTTGGCAAGGCGCATGAATGCAGATCAAGAATGAATTTTTCGCTGTAGTATTAGTCAACTTATAATTAAATTATCACACAGTACCAACCATAAATAAACGTCTAGTTCTTTACCTTGAGGTATCAAAAATTGACCTGAGACCGGAATGGTGCCATATGGTACGCTCCCACTGCAGATATAAACCGGCGGGTGGCACTCTGCTCCTATTTCATAATTTAAATAGAATCTGCCCGATTCCGAATCGAATATGCAAAGAAAAATCAAAAACACTCCTGTATAATAAAATTAAATTTATCTTGTACGGGAGGTTTTTATTAATGGAAGATAAACTTGCAATCAACGGCGGAAAACCCGTCAGGGAAATCCCCCTGCCGCCGCCCTATGCCGGGGCGGGTATGTATGGAGAAGAGGAAAAAAAGGCAGTGCTGGAGGTACTGGATAGGAAGTCGCCTTTCCGTTATTACGGGCCTGATGTTGCCGGAAAGGTAAAAGCCTTTGAGAAAAGTTTTGCTCAAAAAATCGGAACCAGGCATGCACTAGGCGTTACTTCGGGTACGGCTTCTCTTGTAGTTGCACTGAAGGCTTTGGGTATAGGTCCGGGAGATAAGGTTATTATTCCGGCTAATACCTTTATTGCTACAGCGGGCGCTGTAGTGATTGCCGGAGCGGTCCCCGTATTCGCAGATATTGATGAGAGCTTGAATATTGATCCCGGCGATATCGAAAGAGCAGCGGATAAGCATACAAAGGCGGTAATCACCGTACCTATTCTTGGAAACCCTTGTGAGATGGACAGGATTATGAAAACGGCAGAAAAATGTAATCTCCTGGTAATTGAGGATGTGGCGCAATCCTGCGGCTGCAAATATAAAGGCAGGTATGCCGGTTCCTTTGGAGACGCCGGTTGTTTCAGCCTCCAGATCAATAAGATCATTACTACAGGGGAAGGGGGCATTGTAGTTACTGGTAATGACAGATTTTATGAAAGGGCGGTAAGATACCATGATCATGGTATGTTCAGGGAAAAAGAAGGCTTCCTTGCCACTAGAGATGAAGACGATATATTTGTCGGGCAGAATTACAGGATGAGTGAAATTACGGGAGCTGTTGCGCTGGAACAGCTCAAAAAGCTGGATTATATTATTGATTCCATGAGAAGAATAAAATATAGGATCAAGGAGCAGGTAAAAGGAATCCATGGACTTGGTTTCAGGAAAATTAACGATGAGGCGGGCGATGCGGGAAACGTACTGCTGATTATGCTTCCTGATAAGGATTCTGCAGCAAGATTCAGTAATGCATTAAATGCCGAAAATATATCCAATTCACCTTTATATGGTGGAAGGCCTGTTTATATGCATCCTCAGATTTTTAACCAGAAGACTGCAGATAAAAATGGTTTTTCACTTAACCGATCCGGTGATAAAACAGTATATGAAATGGGTATGTGTCCTCATACCGAAGAACAATTACCGAAGAATATTTGTATCACTATATGCCCGACATTCAGCGAGAAGGATGCCGATGATATCGTAAGGGGGATACGGAAGGTAGCAAGGCAGATATTATAATTCTTGGTATTTTCATCAAAGCAATAAACTCACTGGCTTGCTTTTAAACCGGAATAAATATCCGCTTGTTAAGCGGGTGGTTTTTCTTTAACCCTGAATATAAGCGATGTAGAAGGTAAAAGCCCTCTACATCGCATTAACCAATCGGACCTTGCGTTTAAACCGGCAGCATTTGACAATGTCGGATTCTATGCTGCTGCTCCGATTTTTTTAATAACTGAACTGTCAGTTGCTGCTACAAGTTTGTGTTATGCCGCCATTGTCGTTTGCCGACGTCGTTCTAGAGCTGGGAAGATTGATTTTGTATGACTTTGAGCCGCTCTTCTTATATGTTGTGCTATATGCGCCGTTAAAGTATGTATTGTCTTCGCTGTAAGTCCACGAACCAGTAGTTTCGAAACCGCTGTTCGATACAGTGAAACCATTCAGCGACACATCGTCATAATATACATCCACAGAGTAATCACTTACGCCTGTATTTTCATAAAGTCTGAGCTTGACGTCTACGCTTGACAGCCCCTGTACATATGACGTAACATTAACACTCTCGTTGAACCATGTGTTTGCAGCATCCGCAGCCACATCCTTGTACCATACTACATTATTGTTTATCAGCGCCTGCATGTAATGATACCCTTGCGGAGCGTTGGTAGCTCTGCTGTCCAGATGAGAGAAGGTAAGCGTATAAACAGTCGGTGTCGGTGTTGGCGTTGGCGTCGGCGTTGGCGTTGGCG
>VEPD01000306.1 GCA_012027035.1 Ruminiclostridium sp.
ACCCCTGACGCAGTTTTGGATGGGAATGTCCCTACTACTGGAACATCAGGCCGTAGTCTGAACTAATCTTTCAAGAAGAAGCCGCTTCTTGTCGCACTCTGGTTGTTAGCCTAATATGATTATCAATTCGTAGTGTTAACTTTTATACTCAATCTCTCCAATTGTTGTTCAATACTTTGCTTAATTTCAATATCTATTTCGCACTTAAGAATTTTTTCACTGAAATCTGAAATAAAATGCTTGCCAATTTGTTGATGGTTGATCGAAACATTTTTAATTAAATGAAAAAAATACTTTGCCACACCATTTGGGTGCTTTTTTAAAAGATTTCTGTCCTCATGCTCAATATATGATAATATATTCATATGGAATGGTATGCTCTTTTGTGTAATAAGTTCAACCGCTTTATCAAAATATTTATCAAAACAAATAACCCAATACATCATTTCTTGTATTTCCCCTATTGATAAACCAACAGGAATATTCCTGTTACGATTATCCCAAAAGGCACAAATCCAGTCCTCCCACAATTGATCCGCCTTTTTTGCATCTAGCTTAAATAGTTCCCTTTTAAGTAATTCTGCAAAGCAAACTCTTACATTATCAGTAACTGTTTTAATCATTTCAAATATCCATTTCTTATCTTTTATTTCCTCTATTTCACAATATATTGCTATACCTACTGCTTTAAAACAAAAAGCTTTAATAATTTCTTTATCTTCTTGTGAAATTATACTGAACAGTTTTTTATAATTATTGAATAGCTTTTTGATAATACCATCATTATAGTTGCCTCTATCAAGGAATCCATGCCACATTGCCCTAGCATATTCCTTATTATTATCTATATCAAATAATACAATCATCTTATGAGATAATTCCGGTCTATAGTAATTAATAAATGCATAGTCAACTGCTATTATCGGTAGGGCATTTACCGAAAAAAAGGATTTATTAAAAGCAACTTCTTCAATAAAATCGAACAAAGTGTTTGCCTGATCAGTATCTAACTTCTTATCTTCTTCCATTATAATAGTAAACAATTTGAAAACACTCATCATTATGTTGCTTGCTACTGAGATATGAGGATATGTAAAATTATCAGAATTATTTCCTGCATCATTATTTATATCATTCTTTTTATGATAAGAGTATATATTCTGTACAATATAAATAATAGTATCAACATTTATTGCTTTTATAGTTTCCTTGTTAATATCAACTTGCTTTAATATGAACCATGAAATTTGCTTTTTAAAGTCTGCATTGAAATCAAAATAGTTAATTTCAATTAAATTTAAAAGCCTTTTTAATAAAGCAGGTGATATCGGTTCTTTTTCAAGCCCCTGAATTATTGATTCAAAAATATCCGAACGCAATTCATTTCTTTTCTCAAGTTCTAGTATTAGTTTTTCTGTCCAATCATACTCATCTTTATTATCCCCTACAGCACCTGTCAATTCTCTCATTAAATCAAACCAGCCATGCTCATTTTTATTTAATTCTCTGTATTTCAAAATCCACTCTATTATATTTACAGGGTCTTCAGATAAAAGCTCTTTTTTTGTTTTTGGACTCCTCATACCTTCCCAATTTCCAGTACCCATCCATGAATCAAATTCCGGGTGTTCGCTGGGTTTAAAAGTTGGGTATCTTTTTCCGATTTTATTAAATTCTGTTCTAATTTTCTTTTCCTTGGGGAAGCAATTATTCAAAAATGCTAGAAAGTTATATATTTCATGATCTTGATGTTCATTGTTTTCCTGTGGAGGTGGATTTGCTATTTCCTCAATTAGTTTCCTCCTCATTTTAGGAGTCAGATAGGTATAAGTAAATTTAATGAGGTCAAAAATTTCTTTTTTCGCTCCCGGTTTGAATAACCATCCTTTTTCAAGCAACCAACTAATTTTTCTGTCATAACTTATATGTATTGCTTTTTGTATTGTAAAAATAGAAAGTCTTTCAAGCAACAACGCTTTAGAATTTCCCCAAATATTTACGATAGAATCACACATACTGATATTATTTGAAATAAGATAATTTATAATATCTCTTGTCATATCTATAAGGAAATACTTCGTATTTCCATACTGGTCTTGTTCATGCTTTTCTATTGAAGAACGCATATATGATAATGTATCAATACTTGATTTACTATTTCTTTCGAAAAACAAATAGAAATACTTCAAATACTCGGTTACTGTAACTATAAGTTCTTCAGCAATAAGATGAACATTGGGAAATAGTATTTCTTCCCAAGCTTTTTCAAGCCAATATAATTCACCAAATATCGAAATCCCTATATCAGTAGAATCTTTGAATTTTTCATTACTGATAAACCTAAAAGACTTTTCGAGTTTTATTTCAGGTTTTATCAGATATTTGAATAATAACAGTATTATATTAATATCTTCAGGCATCTTCAATTCGAGTAACAATGACCCTAGCGTTGACTTATCCTCTATTTTATAAGGTTGGTGAAGCATTAATGCAAGCAATTGATAATGGTATAATGTAAGTAATGTCTTGTTTTTATCTTTTTCCTCCTTTTTTTTATCATAAAAAAATCTTAGAACTCGGTTGGTAAAGTAAGGATTAATGTAATTTCCTTTCTTGGCAAGAATTATTAAAAATTCTTCTATATTGCTAATGAGCAAAACTTCTACTACCCAACAGATTAATCGCATATCATTGTAAGATAATTCCTGCTTTTCTTTAAAAATAAACTCAAGCTTTCCCTCGTTAAATAGTAACATAAACCAATTGTAATCATGTGCTAATTCACAAAAGAAATCGACACCGTATTCTTTGCTTATCATATAAAACAAGTAATCTTTTTCTTCTTTCATCAATGTTGTTTTACTAGCTAAAATGTACTTCAATCTTTCTTTCTGACCAGTATAATCGAGTGAATACAATTTTGCCCAGTTCCTAATACACTCCAATAGCTGTTTATGGTGATTCTTCTTATTGTAATATATCGGTGTTATATGGAGTCTTTGCCAATGATCATCAGTATTACCATCCCTACATGTAAAAATAAAACGATTCTCATTGTATTGCATACCTCTGGCAAAGTATTTCATAACGGGGTCTTGATAACTATATCCAATAAAAAGTATGGTATAGTAACTGAACAAGTCTTTTAGGAAACGACTTGCCCAACCTTCAACAAGATAAGCTTCTCCAAAATCGCTATCAGTAAAAACCATGTTTTTCAGATTATCTGCAACATTACCATGTAGGTATACTATGCCAGCAAAACACTTTTCAATGTCATCAAAACTTTTTACTAAAGGTAGCATTGGTGCATAATAAATTTTGACTTTTTTAAGAAATATCTTATTTGCAGCGGAAGTAAAATGTGTATCTTGATTTGTAGTTACGAGTTTTATTTTATCTTCCGGAAATAGCTTGAGTAAATTGAAATGATAATCGTTATATCTAGATTTATCATCTGATAGTATATTCCCAATAATTTCATATATGTTTTTCCCTTCATGGTATACTCTCCCAAGGTAGGTATCAATAGGCTCATTTTCTTTTCTTTTACAGAACGTCTTATTTGCAACCTCTGCAGCCAATTGCTCAAACTTAGGCAAATTCGAAGGAGGGTCAACAGAAATACCGGCACCTGCAAATATTACTAATTTATTCTCTTGTTGTGCCAATAAAACTCTTTCAGGAATTTCAATATCATTAATATTCATCTTGCTCTCCCATAAGCATATTCCTTCAATAATTATAATGACCCACCTATTTTAAAAGATCAACTTCGCATTATAGCCATAATGCTTAATATAACCATAATACCATAATTCGCCATTTTGTACATTAGTTCAAGAAAAATAATGGTCGTCTTTATACTTGAAGAATCCGTATTACCAATTTTGTAGATAAATTTTAATAAATAAAAGCTGTAGAAACTATAGAGAATCACAGTAGTTTTTTTAGATAATTCATGCTCCTGATAATTATTCCGCAGCCCATCGCATACACGACCCGCGGCACCCAGCCCTATATTATAGGTTATGGAAAAGGAACAATTAGATATTATGTCCTGGTCATGTCCTAACGCAGAGTCTATGAAGAAAATATTTCCAAGTATTCCTAGAAGGTCAAAGATATACCCGCTTGCCATCTCCGATTCACGCTAGGTATTCGTTTAGGGTCTTTGTCAGGGTCATATCCATGGAAGAAGGTCGTCCCGACTGAGCGACTCAAGGAAGTATTCCTCTACCGCTCCACTCCAAAGGTGAAAAGCTTCTGAAAAAAGAAAAAACTTAAAAAGCAAAAAAACATTTGATTATAGCCTTTCTTAACCGGTCAAAGGTGCTATTAATTGTCTTTGATTTGAGTATCCTGCGGAGCATTATAAGGTAGAAAATGAAACGCACGCGGGTCATCTCTCACGGGACTTTGACCTAAGTATTCCTTACGGGTCAAGGCTGCGTGATATTTGCTTTTTTTCTTTTTTTTATAGTTTTTCGTTTTTTCCAGAAGCATGAAAGGCGCGGGAAAAGGTTTATTGAAATTTCTTTAGGTTTATTGGTTTTCGTCAAATATAGAACGCTGGATATATTTCATGTTCAAAATATTAAATAAAATAGTTTTTAATGTTTTGTAGGAATTACCCCCGTGTTACTGTAACGGGGGTTTATCAACGCATACCCCTGGTGACGACAGGTCCCCTCCGGCACCGCCGGACTCCTCCCCGTCATCACCAGGGGGGCTGCATCATAAAGTCCGTTTTATAATACCAGGATTATAGTATAGTTTTGAATAACTATTATTTTTGTATTTATATTTTATTATAATCTTTTCCATGTGTATCCTCTTTTTTTTTGCATGATACTATTATATGTTCAGTTTTACTTATTGGATTGCTTTATTTTAATTTATGTCAACAGAATAAAAGATGTTCAAAATTATATATAAATCTGAAGAGAAATATCATTTCAATGCCTGGCAATATAAACAATTTCCCTCTTAACTCTATGAAGTACAATTGGATTGGCATACCTTTCAATAACGATATCAACACGTTTATTTAAAAGCTTCTCAAGTTCAACTCTCAATGCAGAGAGAAGCCGGTAATCAACTTTATCTTCGATAAGTATATCAATGTCTTTGGAAGGTTCTCCCCTAGCAGCAGACCCGAATATTCCAACTCTATTCAAATTATATTTTTCAAATAGGTTATTCCGTCTAAAAGTAATTTCTAATTCAGTTATTTGATTATTCTTTACAGGCATCACTATTATCACTTCTTATCTATAATAGCATATATAGACTTTTTTAGTTCTGGAATATCCTTTTTAACAGTGAACCATATTCTTTCCATATTCAACGAATGATATTTGTGAGCTGCTAAATCCCTCAATCCTGCTATTTCCTTCCATTGCACCGATTTGTTTTCTTGTTTGAATTCATCTGACAGACTTTTTACAAGTTCTCCAATATTTAAAAGCGTCATACATACCGCTTTTTGCGTCTTTTCCGATTTTAGAAAACTTTCTTTATTATAACCCCTCATTAGTGAAGGAATTGAAGATATTTCCCTTAGAATTGTTTTTAGATACGTTTCATCCCTGTTCATATATCATGACAACCTCTCTTAAAATATTTTCCCTGATCGAGGGATCAATAGATGAAAATTCAAGTATGTCTACATTTTTACCAAGCTTTTCCTCAAGATCGATCTTAAAGCGCAAAAGATCGAATAGCCCAAAATCCTTCTGAAAATCAAATATCAGGTCAATATCGCTTGATTCCTTTGCCTGCCCGCGGGCGTACGAGCCGAATACCCCTGCGCGTTTAATTCCATATTCATCTATATAAGGCTTCAAATTTGCAAATATATCTTCAAAAGTAGGCATAAGTTCTCCCTCCTTTTTTAATTATACAATATTTTGAAATGCCTGTATATGAAATTTCCTCCCATAGAATATAGTATTGAAAAAACGGGCTTCGGTTGACATTCAAATAATATACTATGACCCTGAAGATTTTTTTATATCTCCAAATAAGCTTCTATAAACAAAGGGTTATATTGCGTCCGGTCTTTTCTCATGCAAAAGTCCGAAAGCCCTTGATAATGGCGGTAGTATTTACGGTACAGCAACAGGGATTGCATTTAGAACAGCCATTTCTTCTCTTTCGAGGATGTCGGTACAATAAACGTTGTACGCACCGGCCAGATGTATTATTTTGTCGCTGATTCGCCCGGCAATGAACAATTGGTTTTTTTTCATTATTTTAAACACTTCATTTATGTATATTTTTTCGGGATGAAAAGGGGCGTTCACTGTTTCATTGTCATTTGAACAAGGCAGTGGCCCGATGACAATCTCCGAATCATCTATAGCTTCCTGAAGATTCTCACTTTCTGATATCCCCAGTTCAAATCCGGCATTTTTAAAACCATATATATTAACGGAATTTCCATCGGCCAATAACTGATTTGCAAGCTTTACGTTCCTCAAATCCCCGCCAATAACCGTGAATTTCCTTATACTCATTTACTAATCCCTCCAAAGCTGAAGCAATATAAGCATTCAAGACTAATATATTTTATGTTTATCGAAGTTAACAGGTGCTTGTACCGTCATCGTACAATACTATAAAAAAAGAGCTTCGAAATGAAGCTCTTTTTGCCGGATTTTTCTATATTCCTGTCAGTTTGAAATCCGGTTTAATCACACCTACAACTGAAATCCCTATATTCGCCATGTCAAAGGTTTGCTCAATCACCTCATCTATACTTTCCATGGTGATTCCATTAATTTTCGAAAGAACCTCTTCAGGTGTCTCGATACTGCCCAGCATCAATTCCGATTTACCTATACTGTTCATTCTGCTGCTGGTACTTTCCAGCCCCAAAATATAATTTCCCTTTAGCTGTTCCTTGGATTTTTCAAGATCCGAAGATTTGATGCCGCGTTTGATGAGTGCCTTGATTTCATTAGTTACAAGCTCAATCACGATGTTGATATTGTCCGGATTCATTCCGGCATAAATAGTATATAAGCCCGCATCCTTATATGCGGACGGATATGAATAAATGGAATATACCAGGCCCTTTTTTTCACGTATATTCTGAAAAAGCCTGGAACTCATACCCCCGCCGAAAATGTTATTGACGGCAAGAAGGGAATAAAGCTTGTCATTGCCATGAGCTATACCATTGAAGCCCATACAGAAATGAACCTGCTCGGTATCCTTCTCCCTTGTAGTGATTCCTCTGTTGAAAATCACTTCCTGAAATGCAGCCTGCCGGTCATTTGGTGAAGACCAGCCTTCAAAGTATTTCTTGAGCAGTTCCATCAGATATGCCTCTTCAAAGTTACCAGCTACTGATATAACGGTGTTTTGCGGTGTATAGTTTTCCGACATATAATCCTTTATCATTGCAATATCAAAGCTTTTCAGGGATTTTTGCGTTCCGAGTATGGAATGCCCGATTGGATTTCCTTCCCAGACAGTTTCCGAAAGCATATCGTGGACCAGCTCTTCCGGTGAATCCTCGTACATCCCGATCTCTTCCAATACGACCCTTTTTTCTACAGTTATATTTTTTTTTGAAAATAGTGAATTGAAAAACATTTCCGAAAGGACGTCTAAAACCAAATCGATATGCGAATCCAAGGTCTTGGCGTAAAAACAGGTACATTCCTTGCCCGTGAAGGCATTAAGCTGTCCACCGATGTTATCTATACTCTCCGCTATATCTTTTGCATTCCTTTTTTCAGTGCCTTTAAAAAGCATATGCTCGATAAAATGTGAAACACCGTTATTTTGCTTATTTTCGTTTCTAGAGCCGGTTTTTACCCAAATCCCTATAGAAACCGACCTCACATAAGGTATCTTCTCATATACAATTCTGACTCCATTGCTTAATGTTTGTTTTATAAACATTTACCCTCCAATTTGAAAAGTCTCGGGGACATCGACCCCACTCGATTTAAGACAAACCGGGCTTTGGCTTGATACTAAATAAAAAAGACGGTTTTAACCCAATTGCATGAGCCTTTAAACCGTCTCTGAAATCTAATATACTTATTGCTTTAATTCCGGTTCAGCAGGCATTGCATCTTTTCTTGACAGGTTTATTCTTCCCTGCTTGTCAACCTCAAGTACCTTAACAAGTATTTCATCCCCTACGCTGACAACATCCTCAACCTTTGCCACCCGCTTGTTATCAAGCTTGGAAATATGAACCAAACCTTCCTTCCCCGGAGCGAATTCAACAAATGCGCCGAATGTCATCAATCTGGTAACCTTACCCATAAATATCTGGCCTGGCTGTACTTCCTTGGCAATAGCCTCAATTATCTGCAGGGCTCTTGCCCCCGCTTTTTCATCCGATGTAGCTACAAATACTCTTCCATCATCCTCTATATCTATCTTTACGCCGGTTTCTGCAATTATCTTATTGATTATCTTCCCGCCGGGACCTATTACATCTCTGATTTTGTCGGGATCTATGGACATTGTATAGACCTTGGGCGCATATGGTGAAAGCGTGGCTTTCGGTTCGGAAATGACAGGCGCTATGACTTCGTCAAGAATCTGGAACCTTCCTTTTCTTGTTAAATCAAATGCCTGCCGGATTATTTCATAGGTAAGGCCGTCAACCTTTATATCTACCTGTATGGCGGTAATACCCTTCTTTGTGCCGGCTACCTTGAAATCCATATCTCCAAAGAAATCTTCAATACCCTGTATGTCCATGAAAGTAATGAATCTGTCCGGATTTGTTTCATCAATGACAAGACCTGCTGAAATACCTGCAACAGGCGCTTTTATAGGTACGCCCGCATCCATTAAAGCAAGTGTGCTTCCGCAAACGCTGCCCTGGGAAGTGGAACCGTTTGACATGAGTACTTCCGAAACCAGTCTTATTGCATAAGGGAATTCCTGTTCACTTGGGATTACAGGCTCCAATGCTCTTTCAGCAAGCGCGCCGTGACCTATCTCTCTTCTCCCCGGTCCCCTGGATGTTTTAGCTTCTCCCACGCTGTATCCCGGGAAATTATAATGGTGCATATATCTCTTCTCTTCTTCCAGGTCTACTCCGTCAAGCATCTGAACTTCACTTATACCTCCGAGTGTAACGGTAGTCAGCACTTGCGTCTGTCCCCTCTGGAACAGGCCGGAGCCATGAGTCCTGGGCAGCAAGGATATATCCGCCGACATTGCCCTGATTTCATCAAGCCTTCTGCCGTCTACACGCTTGTTTTCTTCAAGGATGTAACCTCTGACCACCTTTTTCTCAAGCTTGTATATAGCTTCATTTATTATGCCCTTATTGTCCGGGAAGGTTTCTGCCAGGCTCTCCTGAACCTCCTCGGTAAGCTTAGCCACCTTGGTATCCCTTACTGTCTTGTCAGTCGCCAGCACGGTTTCACGCATTTTTTCATAAGCCAGCTTCTTTACCTCATTGAAAATCTCTTCCGGAACTTCGGATGATTTGTATTCAAATTTAGGTTTTCCTACCTCAGCAACTATACTATTGATAAAGGCAACTATTTTCTTGATTTCTACATGCCCTTTTTTTATTGCATCCAGCATTACGTCGTCCGGAACTTCCTTTGCGCCTGCCTCTATCATGGTTATCTTTTCAGCTGTTCCGGCCAGGGTAACATACATATCGCTTTTGTCTCTTTGCGCAGCGTCAGGATTTATAACAACCTGACCGTCAACTATTCCGAGTACGACTCCGCCAATAGGCCCGTTGAAAGGAATGTCCGAAATTGATAATGCTGCTGAAGAGCCGATCATTGCAGCAACTTCAGGAGAATTATCCTGATCCACCGACATGACGGTGTTGATAACAGTTACATCATTTCTCAGGTCTTTGGGGAAAAGCGGCCGGATAGGCCTGTCTATTACCCTTGATGTCAGTATTGCCTTCTCCGAAGGTTTGCCTTCTCTTTTGATAAAGCCTCCGGGAATCTTTCCTACAGCATAAAGTCTTTCTTCATAATCTACGCTCAAAGGGAAAAAATCAATTCCTTCCCTTGGCAAAGCCGACGCCGTAGCCGTGGATAAAATAACGGTATCGCCGTACCTTACCAGTACGGATCCGTTGGCGAGCTGGGCCAGTCTGCCTGTCTCGATGGACAGGGTTCTGCCGGCAAGCTCCATGGTAAATCTTTTACTCATTAAATAGCCTCCTCTGTTAATTCTGCAATTGAAGGGCAAAGGCAGTTTAACAGAAAACGGACACTGAAAACCGCATGATTTTTCTTATACGGACTCCAGTCTCTGTTCTCTGTTTCTGCATTTCGCATTATACCTTTTATATTGCAGTTTTATAAATTTATTATATCTGTTTATATAAAAATAATGAGCGGAAATCTCCGCTCACAATTTTATTTTCTTAAATTGAGTTTTTCAACAATTGCACGGTATCTTTCAATGTTTTTATCCATCAGGTAATTTAAAAGTCCCCTTCTCTGTCCGACCATCTTAAGAAGTCCTCTTCTGGAATGATGGTCTTTTTTATGAAGCTTCAGATGCTCGTTCAAATGGTTTATCCTCTCGGTGAGTATGGCTACCTGTACTTCCGGCGAGCCTGTATCACCTTCATGAAGCTTGTACTTTTCGATGATTTCACTTTTTAAATCCTTAACCATAGTCAATAGTGCCTCCTTATTTATTAGCCCCATGAGCCAGGTAACTGGTCGGAGTATCCAGTAACCGAGCACATGGTTTATTCATTGCACTGTGTATTTTAACACATCGCAAATAAAATGTAAACATTTTTAAAAAGTATTACGGGATTGGCAAAAGAATACCATTTCCAGGCAAGAGTTTCATAAGGATATTTTTTACTATGCCGTTGCAGCTACATTATTTGAAAGAAAATTTTTATATTAAATACTTTTACTTTTTATATACTTATGCCCGCTTTTTTTAATATTGATTCCGAGTATTCCGCCTATAGCGCCGGTCAATACTCCGATTACCGTCATGGTAACGACATATTTATTTATTGTAAAGTTATTAAAAATCAAGCTGCTGAGAAGATATAATATCAGCATGTATATGAATCCTACAACACTGCCATTCAGCCATCCTTTGTTTTTCAGCCCTCTGGTGGAAGCAGTTCCGGCAGCTAAAACGCTTATTATTGTTGTAATAACTACAGCTGTAGAAATAAACTTTTCAGGAAAGTCCGTATTTGCAAGTATCAATGCAAATAGTATGAATACCGGAATAGTAATAACATATGATACTATAATACCTCTGATGACCGACATTACAGTTATATTTTCACTCAACGGTGCTTTTGCCGTCTGGTTTGAACTTTTCACCATAAAAGTACCCCCTGTTTATTAACGTTGACAATATATACTATTAGAGTACAGGCAGCTTTAGAACAATAAAAGTGCAGGGCGCATAGAGTGCCTGCACTTTTGGTGATTGCCTGCGCAATACCACAACAAAAAAAGCGCATAACGGCGCTTTTCTGCTAAGTATGAACAATTTTAAAGGTAGGATTAATGTTCCGAGTTAACGGTTATTAAGACTCAATAGGCTTTATTACTTCTTTCACAGCCCATTTTTTAAAATTCATTTTGGTTTTTTCCACGCTGGTCTCTATTGTTACTTCATCGTCCTTTATATTGATTACCCTGCCTGACACACCGCCTATAGTAACAATATTGTTGCCCACCTGCAATGCGCCCAACATCTCCTTGGCCTTCTTATCCCTTCTTTTTTGCGGTAAAAAGATAAGAAGATACATGACAACTACGAAAAACAGTAAATAACCTACTGTTATAAATATGCCTCCGCCTGGTGGTGCTGCCGCTGCCGCCGTTGTTGTTTCCGCTGCTACTTGTAGCATGGCTATCCTCCTGAAAATTTATTTTATTAAAAGTTAATTCTAACTTTAATAATTTTATTGATACCCGAATGATGTAAAGAATTCATTTCTAAAATCACCCAGTCTGTCTTCTATTATAGCCTGTCTTATCTTTTTCATCAAGTCCAAAAGAAATTTAAGGTTATGCCATGTAGTAAGCCTTATTCCCAGAACCTCTTGCGCTTTTAACAAATGTCTTATATAGGCTCTTGAAAAATTCCTGCATACATAGCAGTCGCATTCCGGGTCCAGACTGTTGTAATCCCTTGCGTATTTTGCATCCCTTGCTATTATTTTACCCCTGCTTGTAAGTACTGTCCCATTTCTGCCTATCCTTGTGGGAAGTACGCAGTCAAACATATCTATTCCTCGGATTGCACCTTCGATAAGATAATCGGGGCTTCCCACTCCCATCAGATATCTAGGCTTATCCCACGGTAAAAGCGGCACCGTGCAATCCAGCATTTCATACATATCCTGAGCAGGTTCGCCTACACTCAAGCCTCCTATGGCATAGCCGGGAAAATCGATTCCCAATAATTCTTTTACGCTCTGTATCCTCAGATCACGATATATTCCGCCCTGAACAATACCGAAAAGCGCCTGTCTCTCAGTATTTTCATGCGCTTCCTTGCATCTCTTCGCCCACCGGCTTGTCCTCTCAAGTGATTTCTTTGCATAGCCATGATCGGCGGGATAAGGTATGCATTCATCAAATGCCATGATGATATCCGCTCCAAGGTCATTTTGAATTTTTACGGCTTTTTCGGGGGAAATGAAATGGCTTGAGCCGTCAATATGCGATTTGAAAGTCACGCCTTCCTCTTTAATATTTCTCAGGTCGCTAAGGCTGAAAACCTGGAATCCCCCGCTGTCTGTCAGAATAGATCTGTCCCAGGACATAAATTCATGCAGGCCTCCGGCTTCCCTGACTATTTCACTCCCGGGCCTCATATATAAGTGATAGGTGTTACTAAGAATAATCTGTGCATCTATCTGTTTCAATTCATCAGGGGACATGCCCTTTACCGTAGCCTGCGTACCTACCGGCATGAAAACGGGAGTCTCAAATGAGCCATGGGGAGTATGTATCCTGCCAAGCCTCGCTCCTGTTTGTTTACATTTTTTTATCAGTTCGTAGCGTATTGCTCCCAATTTTACCTCCGGATACTAGATACTAGATACTAGAGAGACTGGAGACCGGTAGTTGGAATATATGGATATCTTCAGGTTTTTGTATAAATCTGGTTTCTGGCCTGTGTCCCATTACCTGATCAGCATTGCATCTCCAAAACTAAAAAATCTGTATCTGTTTTCTATTGCCTGCCTGTACGCTCCCAGAACATTTTCCCTGCCGGCAAAAGCGCTCACCAGCATGATCAGCGTTG
Organism: Ruminiclostridium sp.; assembly: GCA_012027035.1. GTDB lineage: Bacteria > Bacillota > Clostridia > Acetivibrionales > DTU013 > MnB-11. Next base: position 13,264 of record VEPD01000306.1, read on the forward strand.
AGCCTGGAAGATGGAAATTCGTGATCAAAGCGTCTACTGCTTTGAATCTATATCCGGGGTAAATGAAAATATCTGTCCAGCCGCATCCCGGTATTATATTTCTCCGACTGTCGCTGACTGTCTCCAACACTCTGCAGCTGGTAGTTCCCACTGCAATTACCCTTCCTCCGGCATCTCGAGTTCTGTTTATGGCGCTGCAGGCTTCACTGCTGATCGTATAATATTCTGAATGCATTATATGTTTTTCAATATCCTCTGCTTTCACAGGCCTGAATGTTCCCAGACCTACATGCAGTGTAAGAAATGCCAGATTTACACCTTTATTCTCAAAGGCTGAAAGCAATTCATTGGTAAAGTGAAGTCCCGCCGTAGGCGCGGCTGCCGAGCCTTTATCCCTGGAATACACCGTCTGATACCGCTCGCTGTCATCCAGCCTGCAGGTTATATATGGCGGCAGCGGAACGATTCCGACCTTGTCCAATATCTGCTCGAATACTCCGTCATACTCAAATTCAACCAGTCTGTTACCTTCCTCCAGAACTTCCAATACTTCAGCTCGCAGCAAGCCATTTCCGAATAAAAACCGCGTGCCGGGACTGGCTCTTTTGCCGGGCTTAAGAATCACTTCCCAGATATCGCCCTTCACACGCTTCAGCAGTACGAACTCAATCCTGCCTCCGGTATCTTGCCTTGTCCCCAATAATCTGGCAGGTATCACCCGCGTATCATTAAGTACAAGACAATCCCCTTTGTTTATATGCTCCAGGATATCGCTGAATTTACCATGTTCAACCTTGCCGCTGTTTTTATCCAATAAAAGAAGTCTGGACAGATCTCTTTTTTCCAATGGATGCTGTGCTATCAATTCCGCAGGAAGTTCATACAAAAAGTCACTTGTTTTCATTTGTCACCTCAGGGCTTGTCCAGCAATAACTGTACCAAGCCCTTAACATCTATTATGTGTCCGTTACAAATGAAATAATACATTAACTGTAGTTTTTTGGCAACTATTATTCAAATTAATGTAACGCCTACGCCGGAATAAATCCGGCTTCGGCTTACGCAGGCCTACGCCTGCGCGCCACGCTTTCACGTGGCGATTGAACAACGTCAGTGGA
>VEPD01000446.1 GCA_012027035.1 Ruminiclostridium sp.
GTATATGGATTATATTGTTAAGTGCAGCCGGGATGGCGTCTGGCTTCTTGATAAAAAAGGGCGTGAACTGTGGTCTGTCGGCGTTCCTTTGATTAATCCGATGATAAAAACAAATGGGAGGGATCTGTTGGTTGTCGATATAGGGGGCAGGGATATCTATGTAATTAATGGAAGAAGTGTCCTCTGGAAGGATAAAACCGATGAAGCCATTCGAAACGCCGAAATAAATGAAAATGGATTTGTAACAGTCATAACTTCCTCGAAACTTTATAATGGAGAGGTCAGAGTATACGACAAACATGGTATTGAGCTTATGAAGAGCGTGATTGCTAATGATTTTGCCGTTACTGCCAAAATAGCTCCATCCGGAGATCTGATGTTAATAAATTTAATAAATGCTTCAAATGCAAAATCCTACTCATACCTCAAGTTTTTTGATATGAACGGAGAAGAAATCGCTGTGAAAAGCATGCCTCAGGATATAGGCCTGTATCCTTTTGTCTGGTTTTCAAAAGATGACGCCATTATAGCCGCGGGAGATACGTCAATTGTTTTTATGGATAAGGATCGGAATGTAAAATGGAATAAACAGTTTCCAAAAATTTCCAGTGTCTCTGTTACCGGTAGTAAACGTATAGCTGCAGCTGTAAAAAATGAAAATGTCAGTGAATTGAAGGTTTTTACAACCGCCGGCCAGGAGTATTCGTCAGTTCAATTGGATGATGAAGTAGTTAATATGAATGCATTTGGGAGTATTATTGCAGTAAATACCGGCCATAAAGTAAGCTTTATGACAGAAAGATGCAAAAGCATAGGGATATTTACTTCCCGAACAGAAATCACAGGCGTTCACATTTTCAATAAGCAGCAGGCTCTAGTAGTTTCTAAAAGCTATATCAGCGTTGTGGATATAAAATAAGGATTTTTTTCAGCAATGCTGGACAATACAACTTTAAAAGTAGTAAAATGTTTATTAAAAGTAGCCGGGTCTCCCGGCTACAATTCATTTGAATATTCTTGCCTTGATGGGGACTCCTGAACGCAATTATTCCATGTTATGGCGAGCTGCCTGATAGAGAATTTAATGAAGGAGGATTAGTAATGAAAAGCGATATAGTAAAAAAGGGTGTTGAAAGAGCGCCGCACAGGTCTTTGTTCAAAGCGATGGGCTATACCGATGAAGAAATAAACAGGCCTCTTATAGGTGTTGCCAACTCAAAAAACGAAATCATTCCCGGACATATTCATCTGGATAAGATTACTGAAGCTGTAAAGGCCGGTATTAGGATGGCTGGAGGAACACCGGTGGAATTTGGCGCAATAGGCGTATGCGACGGGATTGCAATGGGGCATATGGGTATGAAATACTCACTTCCCACACGTGAGCTGATAGCGGATTCCTGTGAAGCTATGGGACTGGCTCACAGTTTTGACGGCATGGTGTTTATACCGAATTGCGATAAAATAGTGCCTGGAATGCTTATGGCTGCTGCGAGAATCAATGTTCCCGCCGTAGTTGTCAGCGGTGGTCCGATGCTTTCAATCAACCACAATGGCAAACAGCTTGATTTGAACAGCTTGTTTGAAGCGGTAGGCGCATGCAAGGCGGGTCAGATGACTGAAGAGGAAGTGGCTGACCTTGAAGATCATGCTTGTCCGGGCTGTGGCTCCTGTTCCGGTATGTTTACTGCAAACTCCATGAACTGCCTTACAGAGGTTTTAGGTATGGGGCTGCCCGGCAACGGTACGATACCTGCTGTTTATGCCGAGAGAATCAGGCTTGCCAAGTACGCAGGCATGAAAGTAATGGAGCTGGTGGAAAAGGATATAAAGCCTTCCGATATATTGAATGCAAAAACCTTCGAAAATGCGCTGACAGTCGATATGGCTCTCGGATGCTCTACAAATTCCGTCCTGCATCTTCCGGCGATTGCAAATGAGGCAGGAGTAGAAATAAATCTTGATATCATAAACGAAATCAGCGGCAGGGTACCAAACCTGTGCAAACTGGCGCCGGCCGGCCGGCACCATATTCAGGATCTGTATGCAGCCGGCGGAGTCCAGGCAGTAATGAAGGAATTATCACAGAAGGGTTTGCTGCATCTTGATCTGATGACTGTAACCGGCAAAACTGTCGGTGAAAACATTAAGAATGCAAAGGTAAAGGACAGGGAGGTTATACGCAGTATTGACAACCCCTACAGCACGACGGGAGGTATAGCCGTACTCAGGGGTAACATTGCTCCTGACGGCGCTGTAGTCAAACGTTCCGCCGTAGCAGCCGAGATGTTGGTTCATAAGGGCCCTGCCAGAGTGTTTGATTCTGAAGATGATGCTATAAAAGCCATATATGGTGGAAATATTAAAAAGGGCGATGTGGTTGTGATCCGCTATGAAGGTCCCAGGGGCGGCCCCGGTATGAGGGAGATGCTTGGCCCAACCTCGGCAATCGCCGGAATGGGTCTGGACAAGGATGTAGCCCTTATAACCGACGGAAGGTTTTCAGGAGCCTCCAGGGGCGCTTCCATCGGGCATGTTTCTCCCGAGGCCATGGAAGGCGGCCCCATAGCAGCAGTCAAAGAAGGCGATATAATAAATATCGATATTCCATCCGGGAAATTGAATGTTGAGGTTTCTGACGAAGAAATAAGAAACAGGATGAAAAAATGGATTGCTCCCAAACCGAGAATTACAAGCGGATATCTGGGAAGATATGCCAGGCTTGTATCTTCCGCCAGCACCGGGGCTGTTTTAAAGTAGGGGCGGCCATTGGCCGACCGGTTTTTGTGCCTTAAGCACAGTGAACAACGTCATCAATCCCCCCCTCTATGTGGCGGGTTTCCGATTGAAAAGGCTGTCAGTGGTGAGAAACAATCTCCCACTGACGTTGGTCAAACACCACGCAAAAGCGGGGTGCGCAGGCGTAGCCTGCGTGAGCTTGTGCCGGATTCATTCCGGTATAAGCGTTTAACTAAATTTGAAAGGAATGCAGGTATTATGAAATTGAATGGTTCCGATATTTTGATAGAGTGCCTGAAAGAGCAGGGTGTCGACACTGTATTCGGGTTTCCCGGAGGTGCTGTGCTGAATATATACGATGCTCTTTACAAAGCGAGAAATGAGATAAGGCATATACTGACCTCCCACGAGCAGGGTGCGTCACATGCAGCCGACGGATACGCGCGTGCGACAGGAAAAACCGGGGTATGCATCGCAACCTCCGGACCCGGGGCAACAAACCTGGTTACGGGTATAGCTACTGCATATATGGACTCTGTGCCAATGGTAGCTATTACCGGCCAGGTTTCAACTGCGCTTCTCGGAAAGGATTCCTTTCAGGAAGTTGATATTACCGGAATCACCATGCCGATCACCAAGCACAATTACATTGTCAAGGATGTTACCAGGCTCGCAGGTATTGTACGCGATGCTTTCAGGATTGCGAAGGAAGGCAGACCGGGTCCCGTGCTTATCGACATTTGCAAGGATGTTTCAGCAGCTGTAACCGAATATGAACGCAAAGAACTTGAAAAACCTCAGGCAGTGTCACTGGGAGTATCTGAAACTGATATAGGGGAAGCCGCTGAAATCATAAACAAATCATTGAGACCTGTCATTCTTTCCGGAGGAGGCATATCAATAGCAGGGGCAAGCGATGAACTGGCAGCATTTGCGGAAAAAGTAAGGATTCCGGCCTCATGCACCTTGATGGGACTTGGTTCATTTCCCGGCACACATGAGCTTTTTACAGGGCTTTTGGGCATGCACGGTACAAGAACCTCCAATATGGCGGTCTCTGAGGCGGATCTCCTGATTGCCATAGGTGCAAGGTTCAGCGACAGAGTCATAAGCAATGTCAAAAGATTTGCGCCAAATGCTGCAATAATGCATATTGATATTGATCCTGCTGAAATCAACAAGAATGTTGCTGTAAATTATCCTCTGGTTGGAAATGTAAAGAAAATACTAAAACTTTTAAGTGCAAAGGTAGAGAAGCGGGCCAACACCGCGTGGAATTCAAAGATCAATGAATGGAAGCAGATGTACCCGCTTAAATATTCAAATGAAGGCTCACTTAAGCCGCATTATGTCGTCGAACGGATATATGAAATGACAAAAGGCCAGGCGCTGATAACTACCGAAGTTGGGCAGAATCAGCTGTGGGCGGCCCAGTTTTATAAATACGCTTCACCAAGACAGTTCATATCCTCAGGTGGCCTCGGTACGATGGGCTATGGCCTTGGCGCATGCATCGGCGCCCAAATCGGCAGGCCGGAGAAGAAGGTAATCAATGTGGCGGGTGACGGGAGCTTCCGCATGAACTGTACGGAGATCGCTACTGCAGTGGAATACAAGCTGCCAATAATAATTGCCATATTGAACAATCATGTTCTCGGCATGGTCAGACAGTGGCAGGATCTTTTCTATGACGGCAGGTTTTCTGCAACCACCATAGACCGGGGGACCAATTTTGTGGCATTGGCTGAAGCTTTTGGAGCAACAGGCATTAATGTAACAAAGCCTGAAGAGGTGGACGAAGCCCTGAAGAAGGCTCTTGCATCAAAAGACAAGCCGGTGCTTATAAACTTCGAGATAGACAGGGACGACAAGGTATTCCCGATTGTACCGCCGGGCGCTCCAATTGATGAACTTATCGAGGAATAGATTCTAGGAATAGCAGGCAAAGAGCCAAAACAAAACCCTTGACTTTTGGGGTGATCTATGTTAAATTATTTATTGCTCCGTCAACGGAGGTCTTTTTTTTATGCCTTAAAAACAGGGGCTGGAGGTGCTAGGGATGAGAGTTAAGATTGTTATGGCTTGCGTAGATTGCAAGCAAAGGAATTACAATACCATGAAGAATAAAAAGAACGATCCGGACAGAATTGAAATGAAGAAGTATTGTAAATTTTGCCATAAACACACATCACATAAAGAAACCAAATAAAGTAACGGAGGTGCGGTAATATGGCTGAGAACGCAGGCACATCCAAATTGGCTTTAGCCAGGAAGAATATTGTCAGATTCTTTAAGGATATAAGGACTGAACTAAAGAAGGTAATCTGGCCTACCAGACAGCAGTTGATAAACAATACGTTTTCCGTATTGCTTGCATGTTTTGTTATTGGGATGATTATCTGGATAGCGGATCAGGCTCTTGACCAAATAATCAGATTGACTCTGGCAAAGTAATGAAGGGGGGACACGAAGCCTGATGCTGGTTAACGATATGCCCGAGGGCGCAAAATGGTATGTTGTCCATACCTATTCCGGATATGAAAACAAAGTAAAAGCCAACCTGGAGAAAATCGTTGAAAACAGGAGTATGCAAGAATCCATACTTGATATTGTCGTTCCCATGGAAGAGCAGATCGAAATCAAGGATGGCAAGAAGAAGGCAACTTTGAGAAAGGTATTTCCCGGATATGTTTTGGTCAAAATGCTGATGACGGATGAATCCTGGTATGTTGTCAGGAACACCCGCGGTGTTACAGGCTTCGTCGGGCCGGGATCAAAACCTGTTCCTTTGACAGATGATGAAGTCAAGACTATGGGTGTGGAAGAATTTGCGCCTACCGTTGATTATGAAGTTGGTGATAATGTAAGGGTGATTTCCGGACCGCTGGAAAACTTCATCGGTATAGTTGAAGAAATCAACATGGAAAAGAAGAAGGTAAGAGTAGCGGTTTCCATGTTTGGAAGAGAAACTCCGGTAGAATTGGAATTGACACAGATACAAAAATTATAGAATAGATTGGGAGGTGGAACAAACATGGCAAAGAAAATAACCGGCTATGTAAAACTTCAGATTGCAGCGGGGAAAGCAACTCCGGCTCCACCGGTTGGACCAGCTTTAGGACAGCACGGTGTAAACATAATGGGATTCTGCAAGGAGTTCAATGAAAGGACGGCCAAAGACGCAGGCCTTGTAATACCGGTAGTTATTACGATTTACGCGGACAGATCCTTTACATTCATTTTAAAAACTCCGCCGGCTTCAGTCCTTTTGAAGAAGGCATGCAAGATCGAGAACGGTTCAGGTAAGCCGAACGTGGATAAAGTTGCAACAATTTCAAAAGCTGAAGTCAGAAAAATAGCTGAAATGAAAATGCCCGACCTTAACGCTGCAAGCGTTGACGCTGCAGCCAGCATGATTGCAGGAACTGCAAGGAGTATGGGAATAGTTGTCGAAGATTGATATCGAAGCATTAATACAGAGGACATTTATTAGAATACAGCAAAAAGATTACTTAATAAATATATGTGAATCTGACATCTGATTTCTGATATCTGATTTCTGATATGTGGGAGGGAACGAAAGTTTCCCGAAAAATTTACCACGAAGGAGAGGATAGTAATGAAAAGAGGCAAAAAATATCTGGAAAGTTCCAAGTTGATTGATAGGGCGACGTTGTATGATCCGGCCCAGACTATGGAGCTTGCAAAGCAGACAGGCAAGGCGAAATTCGATGAAACTGTTGAAGCTCATATCAGGCTTGGCGTTGATTCAAGGCATGCCGATCAGCAGGTCAGGGGTGCGGTCGTTCTGCCGCATGGTACAGGTAAGAAAGTAAGAGTTCTTGTTTTCGCCAAGGGCGACAAGGCCAAGGAAGCCGAAAAGGGCGGTGCTGATTATGTAGGCGCCGAGGATCTGGTTGCAAAAATTCAAGGGGAAAACTGGTTTGATTTTGACGTGGTCGTAGCTACCCCCGATATGATGGGAGTTGTCGGAAGACTCGGTAAGGTACTGGGACCTAAAGGACTTATGCCCAACCCCAAAGCCGGCACGGTTACACCTGACGTTACAAAGGCCATTGCGGATATCAAAGCCGGTAAAATCGAGTACAGGCTTGATAAAACCAATATAATCCATTGCCCCATAGGTAAGGTATCATTTGAAGCTGAAAAGCTGGTGGACAATTTCCATACCCTTATGGAAGCAATAATTAAAGCGAAACCGGTTGCAGCTAAGGGCCAGTACTTAAAGAGTGTTGTTGTCACAACAACAATGGGACCCGGTATAAAAGTCAACCCTGCTAAATTAACCGAATAAAGCGTGATAAACTTCGCATTACTGCGTCAGACTGCAGTCGTAAAAATCTTCACATATCCGAATATGCTCCGGTTTTTACGCTTTATTTTCCTTGTACTGCTTGTTTCTAACGTTTTTATTGATCAGTTATTTGAGGCAAAATAAATTTTGCTTTACAAATAGATATTATTATTGTAAGATAAACAATGTTCAATTTAATATTTGCATGCCATAGACAGCAGGTGCCCAAAAAGCGTAAATGACGCAGTCGGCCTGCCGAGGTAGGAATCGTTTCTTTAGAAACTATACCCCTTGCATGTCTTTGCATGCAAGGGGTTTTTTCAGGTATTCGTCTAAAGCCGGATCGAAACCCTAAAAATTTGATTTTTTAGAAGGAGGTGTAAATATTGCCAAAGGAAAATACTTTAAGTCAAAAGCGCGTGGTAGTTGACGAGATCAGCCAGAAGATTAAGGCTGCAAAAGCCATAGTTTTTGCCGCCCACAGGGGACTTACCGTTGAACAGGATACCGAATTAAGAAACGCTCTCAGAAAAGCAGGCGTCGATTACAAGGTAGTAAAAAACACGCTTACCAGATTTGCTGCAAGAGAGAACGGTCTTGACGGGCTGGATCCCGTTCTGAACGGTCCTACAGCCATGGCATCAAGCGCTGCGGACGCCATAGCTCCCGCCAAGGTTTTAAGCGAGTATGTCAAGAAATTTGATAAGCTGGAATTGAAGGCGGGCGTTGTAGAAGGCAAGATAATTGACGTAGACGGAATAAAGGCTCTTGCCGATCTACCTTCGAGAGAAGTGCTCGTTTCAATGGTTCTGGGTGGCTTAAACGCTCCCATATCCGGTTTTGTAAATGTATTGAATGGAAACATGAGAGGTCTTGTAATGGCACTAAATGCTATTGCTGAACAAAAGGCAAGCGCATAGCAAAAATAAAAATTATTATTAATAAAAAATATGGAGGTATTTTAAAATGGCCAGTGATAAAGTTTTAAAATTAATTGATGATGTGAAGGTATTAACAGTATTGGAATTATCAGAATTGGTAAAGGCTCTTGAAGTGGAATTCGGAGTATCCGCAGCAGCTCCCGTAGCAGTTTCAGCAGCACCTGCAGCTGGCGGCGCGGCAGCGCCTGTAGTCGAAGAAAAGACTGAATTCAACGTAATATTGAAGGAAGTCGGCCCGGACAAGATCAAGGTTATCAAGGTTGTCAGAGAATTGACAGGCCTGGGACTTAAGGAAGCCAAGGATCTCGTTGACGGAGCTCCCAAGACAGTTAAGGAAAACATATCCAAGGAAGAAGCTGCTGCAGTTGAAGCAAAATTCAAAGATGTTGGCGCCGGTGTAGAAATCAAATAATCAGCGAATTAATCAAAAAATGCTCCCAAAGAGGCGGGATGTAATGGAAAAATATCATTCTGAGCTCAGCGAAGGATCTTATAAAGATTTTTCACTTTATTCGGAACGACAAGGATTTCTTAATACTACCGTCCTGATTGGGGGTATTTTTTTTGTTAAAAAATGGTTAAAAAAGATGAAAAAATTGCCAATAAAAAAAGATTGACAAGTTGCCAATCCTATGCTAAAATTATAAACTGCGTTATAATATGGTGCAGATATGCGCATTTATCAACAAATTTTAAAAAACTCTGCATAAATGATTATAACACATGAGAATAAATTAGACAACAGGTGTTAATAATAATTTAATGGTTAATTATGGAAGGTGCCCAAAAGCTTTTAATAATACTACTAAAAGCTTTAAATATACACTACATAAATAGCGCCGGTGAAAATACAATATCCGTTGTAGGTTTTCTGCAAATGCGGTCAATTCAGCCGGCATTTTGCAGAAAAGAAAGAAGTCTTATTTCAGGCGCTTCCAAGTAGTGAATCCGGTAAATGCATGATTGCATATCTTTCATGTAAGGTGCAGCGATTATATAGCTTTCCACTCTTTTCTGAAATGCTCATCGCTAAATGCGCGTTTCAAAAAAACAATAGTGGAAGATATATTTTAGCAAATCCTAAAAAAGCTTCAAATCATTAAGACAAGTCATAATTTATGAGGTGATTTTTAATGGTACATCCCGTTAAATTGGGAAGGAATACGAGAATGAGCTATTCTAAAATTGATGAAGTTTTGGATATGCCCAATCTTATTGAAGTGCAGAAAAATTCCTACAAGTGGTTTCTTGAGGAAGGCTTGAGAGAAGTTTTCAAAGATGTTTCCCCGATTACAGACTATACCGGTAATCTGATATTGGAATTCCCCGATTACAATCTGGAGGACGATAACCCGAAATACAGCGTCGAAGAGTGCAAGGAGAGGGATACCACATATTCTGCTCCATTAAAGGTAAAAGTCCGTCTGATTAATAAAGAAACAGGTGAAGTCAAGGAACAGGAAATTTTTATGGGTGACTTCCCGCTGATGACCGATAACGGCACCTTTGTGATTAACGGCGCTGAAAGGGTAATAGTAAGTCAGTTGGTCAGATCTCCCGGTATTTACTATTCTTCCAAGCTTGACAGGACCGGGAAAGAGCTGTTTTCCGCAACTGTGATACCAAACCGCGGCGCCTGGCTGGAATACGAAACCGACTCAAATGACGTTATGTCGGTAAGAATTGACAGGACGAGAAAGCTGCCCATCACTGTTTTATTACGCGCCCTGGGTTATGGTACAGATTTGGCCATAACAGAGTTACTTGGCGAAGATGAGAGAATTCTTGCAACTATCCAAAAAGATAATGCAAAGACCTCGGATGAAGGCCTTCTTGAAATTTACAAAAGGCTGAGACCCGGAGAACCACCAACAGTAGAAAGTGCAACCACTCTTTTAAACAGCCTGTTTTTTGATCCTAAAAGATATGATCTTGCCAAATTCGGCAGGTTCAAGTTCAATAAAAAACTATCCATAGCATCCAGGATAACCGGCTTCAGAGCTGCCGAGAAAATTGTCAACCCTCAGACCGGTGAAATAATTGTTGAGGAAGATGTGAAAATCGACAGGGAAAAAGCCGAAATCATCCAGAATTGTGGCATCAACTCTGTTAAACTCAGCATAGAAGGTAAAAAGATAGTGGTTATCGGGAATAATACCGTTAATTTGAAAGCATTTGTAGATTTTGATATTTCAGATCTGGGTATAACCGAAAGAGTAAGACAGGATATTCTGAAAAAGCTTATTGATGAAAATGAAAGCCCTGAAGCATTGAAAAGGGCTTTGAAAGAGAACATTGACGAGCTTGTACCCAAATATATCACTGTTCATGACATTATTTCATCTATCAATTACCTTATACACTTAAGCTATACTGTGGGCAATAGCGATGATATCGACCATTTGGGCAACAGGCGGCTGCGCTGTGTCGGCGAACTCCTGCAGAACCAGTTCAGGATAGGTCTTGCCAGAATGGAAAGAGTAGTAAGAGAAAGAATGACCATTCAGGATATTGATATAGTAACTCCCCAGGCATTGATAAACATCCGTCCCGTTGCCGCGGCCATCAAGGAATTCTTTGGCAGCAGCCAGCTGTCCCAGTTCATGGATCAGACCAATCCCCTGGCCGAGCTGACACATAAGAGAAGGCTGAGTGCACTTGGCCCTGGTGGTTTGAGCAGGGAGAGAGCGGGATTCGAAGTCCGTGACGTTCACCATTCGCATTATGGCCGCATGTGCCCCATAGAGACGCCTGAAGGCCCGAATATCGGTCTTATAGGATCTCTCAGCACCTACGCAAGGATTAACGAATACGGGGTTGTTGAAGCTCCCTATAGAAAAATTGACAAATCAAAGAACAATGTCTCCAACGAAATTGTTTATTTAACGGCGGATGAGGAAGATAAATACATTGTTGCGCAGGCAAATGAACCCCTGGATAAAAACGGTGGGTTTGCAGCAAGGAAAGTGCTTTCAAGATTCAAGGATGATATTCTTGAAGTTGAAAGAGACAGGGTCGACTTTATGGATGTATCGCCGAAACAGTTGGTTTCGGTAGCTACAGCCATGATCCCGTTTCTTGAATATGACGACGCGAACCGTGCTCTCATGGGCTCCAACATGCAACGCCAGGCTGTGCCTCTTATCAAGCCGGATGCGCCTATTATCGGCACCGGTATCGAATATAAGGCTGCCAGGGATTCGGGAGTCGTACTCCTTGCCAGAAATGCCGGAGTTGTAGATAAAGTATCGGCCAATGAAATAGTTATCAAGACCAGGGAAGGTAAAAAAGATGTTTACAAGCTTTTGAAATATATGCGTTCAAACCAGGGTACATGCATCAACCAAAGGCCTATAGTCAGAAAAGGTGAAATTCTGGAGAAGGGCGACGTCATAGCAGACGGTCCATCTACCGATAGTGGAGAAATAGCACTTGGTAAAAACATTCTTATAGGTTTTATGACCTGGGAAGGCTATAATTACGAAGACGCCATACTTATCAGTGAAAAACTGGTTAAGGATGACGTTTTCACATCCATCCACATTGAGGAATATGAGGCTGAAGCAAGGGATACCAAGCTGGGGCCGGAAGAAATAACAAGAGATATCCCCAATGTCAGTGAGGAATCGCTAAAGGATCTTGACGACAGAGGTATCATAAGAATCGGCGCCGAGGTCAGGGCGGGTGATATCTTGGTGGGTAAGGTCACACCAAAGGGCGAAACCGAGCTTACTGCCGAAGAAAGGCTGCTTAGGGCAATTTTCGGTGAAAAGGCAAGAGAGGTAAGGGATACTTCGCTTAGAGTACCACATGGTGAATCCGGTATTATTGTGGATGTCAAAGTATTTACAAGAGAAAATGGAGACGAGCTGCCACCGGGAGTCAATCAGCTTGTAAGATGCTATATTGCGCAGAAAAGAAAAATATCCGTTGGTGACAAGATGGCTGGAAGGCATGGCAACAAAGGTGTTATTTCAAGAATATTACCGGAAGAGGATATGCCTTTCCTTCCTGACGGCACACCTCTTGAAATTGTCCTGAATCCTCTGGGCGTTCCTTCACGTATGAATATCGGCCAGGTGCTTGAAGTCCATCTTGGCTATGCTGCCAAAGCTCTGGGCTGGGAAATAGCCACACCTGTTTTTGATGGAGCGACTGAAGACGATATCATGGTGACGCTGTCCAAAGCAGGACTTTCCGAGGATGGCAAGACTGAGCTGTATGACGGCCGTACAGGCGTACCTTTTGAGAACAGGGTAACCGTAGGTTACATGTATATACTGAAGTTGGCGCATCTGGTAGACGACAAGATTCATGCCCGTTCTACCGGACCATATTCGCTGGTTACACAGCAGCCTCTTGGGGGTAAAGCCCAGTTCGGCGGGCAGAGATTCGGAGAAATGGAGGTTTGGGCTCTTGAAGCATATGGAGCTGCATACACCCTCCAGGAAATACTGACTGTAAAGTCGGATGATGTGGTTGGCAGGGTAAAGACCTATGAATCCATAGTCAAGGGTGAAAATATACCTGAGCCGGGTATACCTGAATCCTTCAAGGTTTTGATAAAAGAACTCCAGAGTCTTGCCCTTGACGTCAAGGTATACTCCGAAGAGCGTGAAGAGATTACTCTTAAGGAATCTGTCGAAGATGAGCTTGAAGAGCTTAATGTCAATATAGAGGGTCGTGAAGATGAGACTCCTCTGACAGATTATGAAGAAATTGGCGACGATATCATAGATGAGGATATGGAAATCGATGACTTTGATCTTGGCGAGATAAATACTTCGGCTGATACTCTTGGGGATACCCTCGGTGAGGATTTGTTTTCTGAAGAGGACGAAGATTTTGAAGATAATCTTGATGATGATGATTTTTAATTAAAACGCAAAAAACAAAGTTTTATGTGTAATTAGTTTTTTGCGTTGTTAACAGATGTAATCGAAGCGCATAATGGCTTATGCGTTCGATATTGAAAGGAGATAAAGCCATGTTTGAACTTAACAATTTTGATGCAATAAAGATTGGTTTAGCTTCTCCGGAGAA
>VEPD01000235.1 GCA_012027035.1 Ruminiclostridium sp.
CCTGAAATATCCGACGATGAAATACTTGTGAAAGTAGGCGCAGCATCGATATGCCATTCTGATGTAGATATAATTGACGGTAAGAGGAAATTTTTGATAAGTTATCCCGTAATAACCGGCCATGAGTTTGCAGGGACGGTTGCCCAGGTGGGAAAGAGCGCCATAGGGTTTAAAGAAGGGGATACCATTGCCAGCGAGTGTATGATCTGGTGCGGGGCATGCCGCCAGTGCAACCTGGGACACAGGGCACAGTGCGAGAACTTCAGCGAACTCGGGACGATGAGGGACGGAGCGTTTGCGGAATATGTGGCGGTTCCGTACAGGCTGGCGCATAAATTTTCCGGAATACCTATGAATGAGGCTGCGACGATTGAATGTGCAGGAGACGGGTATAATGCCGTTGAATCATCCGGGATCATGCCTGGTGATGTTGTCGTGATCATAGGACCGGGACCTATAGGGCTTTATTCTCTCCAGTTTGCAAAGCTCAAGTTTCCATCCCAGATAATCGTTGTGGGGACAAGGGATGCAAGGCTTGAATTTGCCAGGGATCTGGGAGCGACTTCAGTCATTAATATAAATAAGGAAGACGCTTTTGACAGGATAATGGATCTTACCTGCGGGAAGGGAGCCGATGTGATAATACAGTGCGCTACCACAGATTCGGCATTTGACCTTGCTTTTAAAGTTGCGGGAAGGTATCCGAGAATAATCATTGAAGGCTATGGGAATACGGATAAGGGAATTAATGTGGACTTTGGCCGATTTATTGAAAAGTCGATGTGTGTAAAAGGCATGACAGGAGTTGACTCCGACCATTTTGAATGTGTAATAAGGCTTATGGAAGCGGGTCTTGTCAATGCTAATAAGATGATTACAAATGTTATGAAACTTGAAAATATAATTGAAGGTTTCAACATGTTAAAAGCAAAGAACGGCAATGTAGTAAAAGTTGTTCTAAATCCATAATCTTATTAGCGCAGCAGTATACCGCAATGTTAAAAAAAGTTGATGATACGTTATATCATGATGGAGGCAAATTGCTTATGGATTCTGAACTGGAAAAAAATTTGTATAAGATGATGCTGTTAATCCGCAGGTTTGAAGAAAAACTTTTAGAGGTTTTCGCATACGGAAAACTGGCCGGTTCCATGTTTCACGTTTGCATCGGCGAAGAAGCCGTACCTGCCGGCGTATGTTCGGTGCTTGATAATCAGGATTATATTACCAGCACCCACAGGGGACATGGCCATTTTATCGCCAAAGGCGGAGACCTGAAGAAAATGATGGCTGAGCTTTACGGGAAAGCTGCCGGTTATTGCAAAGGAAAAGGCGGCTCTATGCATATCGCCGATATAGGCCTGGGACACCTTGGCGCAAACGGTATTGTAGGCGGAGGATTTGCTCTGGCTGCAGGGGCTGCATATGCCAGCGCTCTTCGGGGCAACCGGCGGGCAACCGTATGCTTCTTTGGCGACGGCGCCACAAATGAAGGATTGTTTCACGAATCGCTCAATATGGCAGGATTGTGGAAGCTGCCCATAGTCTATGTTTGCGAGAACAACATGTATGCTCTTTCCACACCTTATAAAAAAGCTTTTGCAACTGAAACAATTGCACAGCGGGCTGCTTCTTACAACATGCCGGGTATACTTGTAGACGGGATGGATGTTCTGGCAGTGAGAGAAGCGGCGAAGGAAGCCGTAGAAAGAGCAAAAAGAGGAGATGGACCGACCCTGCTGGAATGTAGGACATACCGCTTTTTCGGGCATTCCCGCGGCGATCCGTCTATTTACCGTACAAAGGATGAAGAAGCACAGTGGAAGGCAATGTGCCCGGTAGCTACCTTTGCCCGGAAATTAATCCGGGACGGCATACTTACCGATGAAGAGATACGGGCAATGGAATCTGATATAGCGGATAGGCTGACGGAGGCATGTGATTTTGCCGAGAAAAGTCCTTATCCTGCCATAGAAAGTATGTTTGAAGATATTTATGCATAGGGAGTGATAAATCATAAAAGTAATAACTTATAGAGACGCTTTGAAAGAAGCTATTATGGAAGAGATGCACAGCGATCCTGAAATGGTTGTTTTTGGTGAAGACATCGGACTCTATGGAGGCGCTTATGCGGTCACCAAGGGTATGCTGGAAGTATTCGGTGAAAAGCGGATATGCGATACTCCCATGTCGGAGGCGGCTATAGTAGGTTTAGCGGCAGGCTCTGCAATAGTCGGAGTGAGATCCATAGCGGAGATCATGTATATTGATTTTATCACACTCGCCATGGACCAGATCGTGAATCAGGCTGCCAAGATGAGGTATATGTTTGGCGGAAAGATAAAGGTGCCGATAGTTATACGTACTCAGGGCGGAGCCGGCCGGTCGTCGGCTGCGCAGCATTCACAGAGCCTTGAGTCATGGTTTTTGGGGATACCCGGTCTTAAGGTAGTCATGCCTGCTACGCCATACGCTGCCAAAGGACTGCTAAAATCCTCGATTCGTGATGATAATCCAGTGCTTTTTATAGAACACAAAGTTTTATATAACACAAAAGGTGAAGTGCCTGAAGGAGATTACACAATACCTATAGGGAAAGCAGATATCAAGAAAGCCGGAAGCGATATAACAATTGTTGCATATTCCAGGATGCTGCTTTATGCTATGGAAGCAGCGTCAGAACTGGAGAAATCCGGCATCAGTGCAGAGATTTTGGATTTAAGAAGCATTCAACCTCTTGACAAGGAAGCAATCATCAAATCAGCCCAAAAGACAGGCTCGGTAGTAGTCGTAGAAGAAGGATATAAAACCGGCGGCGTAGGCGGCGAGATAGCTGCCATTCTGGCGGAAGAATGCTTTGGGGATTTAAAAACTCCTATTCTCAGGGTGGCGGGAAAGGATGTACCGATCCCCTGCACCCCGGTTTTAGAAAAGGCAGCCATTCCGGCCGTTGCAGATATAATAGCGGCAGCAAATAAACTCAAGGAGATGAAAAACCATGGCTACTAGAATTGTGATGCCTCCATTGGGAGAGACAATGGATGAAGGGAAAATCATTCAATGGCTGAAAAAAGAAGGGGATAAGGTCGAACGCGGCGAAGCATTGCTTGAAGTGGAGACCGATAAGGTTACTATGGAAGTTGAAGCTTTTGGGTCAGGTATACTGCGGAAAATAATTGTTGAAGAAGGAAAAACCGTTCCCGTAGGCGAGCTATTAGGCATTATTGCCAATTTAGATGAAGATATTATAAATCTTTAAGAGGTGTCTGATTATGGGTAAAACGATAAAACCACCATATGCTTTGGGGATAGATATGGGAACAAGCAGCGTACGTGTTGCCATATTTGATTTAAAAGGGAAATCCGTAGTATTCCGTGATGAGCCATATCCCCTTTATACTCCTTATTCAGGCTGGGCGGAGCAAAAACCGGAAGAATGGTGGGACGCCCTGTGCAAAGCTTCCAGAAAAGCCATTGAGGATAGCGGTATAAAGCCGGAGGATATAATTGGCATAAGCGCTGATACTACCTGCTGTACAGTCCTGTTGGTTGATGAGAATATAGATCCGATCCGCCCTGCAATCATGTGGATGGATATACGGGCCTCCAAGCAAGCTAAAAGAATTACCGAGAGCGGGCATCCGGCGCTGAAATATAACGGCTATGGGAATGTATCCTCTGAATGGATGCCATGTAAAGCTCTATGGCTGAAAGAAAACGAATCTGAGAAATATAATAAAGCAGCGCATGTCATTGAATGTATAGATTGGGTGATGTACAGGCTTACAGGCAGACTGACCGCAAGTATCAATACAACCAGCGCCAGATGGTATTTTGACAAAACGGCAGGGGGATGGCCGCATGAGTTTTACACTAAAATCGGCCTTGAAGATTTAATTCAAAAGTTCCCGAAAGATATCCTGGCTTTGGGTGAGGTAGCAGGAAAACTGACGAAAGCAGCGGCAGACGACCTTGGATTGGTCCCGGGCATTCCCGTAGGAGAGGGTGGGGCGGACGCATTTGTCGGAATGGTTGGTTTGAATGTTGTTGAACCGGGAAGATTGGCGCTTATTACAGGTTCCTCTCATCTGCATCTGGGGTTGTCGGATAAGGAAATACATATGCCCGGGATATTTGGAAGTTATCCTGATGCTGTTGTTCCAGGTTTAAGCATGTTTGAAGGAGGACAAATTTCTACAGGGTCCATTGTAAATTGGTTTAAAACCAACATGTGCGGATATGTGGAAAAAATCGCAAAAGAACGAGGATGCAGCATTTATACGGTTTTAAACGAGGAAGCTGAAAAACTGCCCGCAGGCTCGGAAGGATTAATTGTCCTCGATTATTTTCAAGGGAATAGAACACCGCATACCGATGCCGATGTCAGGGGATTGATTTACGGTTTATCCCTGAAGCATACGCCTGTATATATATATAAAGCGATCATTGAAGGTATTTGTTACGGAACCGAGCATATTTTTCAATCATTCCGGAAGGCCGGTTTCTCTCCGAAAGAAGTTTACATATGCGGCGGCGCGGTCAAAAGTAAATTATGGCTGGAAACCCATGCGAACGTGAGTAACATTCCAATATTCATTCCCGAGGTAAGCGAGGCGCCAAGCCTTGGATCAGCAATTTTAGGCGCGGTTGCGGCAGGCGCATATGACAATATTCAGAATGCAGCAAAAAACATGGTAAATTTCATTGATAAAATTGAACCTGATGCTGAGAAGCATGAAGAATATAAATTCTTTGTTGATAAATATATAGCTTTCTATCCTATGATGAAGGATTGGATGCACGATATTACAAATCACATAACCAAAACATGAACCCTGTTGACCTGAAAAAAGGTACGGCGGCAGGATAGTACTACAGCGGCAATTACCAATTTATCCTTGCAGGATTAGTGCGTTGAACAACGTCATCAATTCCCCACCTCTATAGGTGGCGGGTTTCCGATAGAAAAGGCTGTCAGTGGTGAGAAACAATCTCCCAGGACGCATGGGCGAGCAGATGGCGTAGCCAACGACCAGCCCACCAACGTTGTTCAAACACCACGCGAAAGCGGGGTGCGCAGGCGTAGCCAGGTTGCATGGGCGAGCAGCAAGCGTAGCTTGCGACCAGCCCTGCGTGAGCTTATGACGGATTCATTCCGGCATAAGCGTTTAACTAAATTTGAAG
>VEPD01000471.1 GCA_012027035.1 Ruminiclostridium sp.
CTTGTTGGGGATTCCCTTTTGTGCCATAAACCATTGCAAAACTATGAATTTTTCAAAGATCTTTTTCCAATTGGGTATTGACATTTAACCTCTGGACTCTTAAATCTTATTTTTTTCTGTCCGGACATTAGAGAAAGCATAGCAATAGATTATGTAAACCACAACGGACAATAATTGGCATTTCCGGTATATCCCATTATTTTCAGCAGCTTTAAGGCATTATGCGTTGTGAATTTCAAGGAAGTAGCAGCAAAGCACAAACAAGACTTGTGCTGTAATGATGAAGCATCTATACAAGGTTAAAATCTATCATTTCTTTGTAATATTCCAACAAAAATTTGTAATAATTTTGTGATTTTATTACTAAGTTAAATTTTTGTCAAATCATATCTTGTATACAATAAACTTTTTGTATATAATATAAGTACCGGGAAATGCTGATATAAGCTGATATTAGCACCTGGTAATAATAAGTGAGAGGTCATTAACATGGGATTTCTTGAAAAAATCAGTGAGAGAGCCAAAAAGGACATAAAGACCATAGTTCTTCCCGAAAGCACCGACATCAGAATAATCCAGGCTGCTGCAACAGTACAGGAAAGAGGATTGGCCAACATTATCCTTGTCGGTAGGGAAGATGCGGTAAAGAAGCTTGCGGGAAGCCTTGATATCTCAAAAGTAAAGATCGTTGATCCGGAAACATCCGGCAAATTTGAGGAATTTGCAGCAGCCTTTTATGAAATCAGAAAGGCTAAAGGCATGACTCCCGAGAAGGCGAGGGAGGTTATTAAGGATGGGATTTACTGGGGAGTAATGATGGTAAAGATGGGTCTTGCCGACGGTATGGTTTCCGGTGCAATACATTCAACTGCCGATACACTGCGTCCTGCATTGCAGATTTTAAAAACTGCTCCCGGTACAAAGCTGGTTTCTTCATTCTTTGTAATGGCAGTCCCTGATTGCGAATACGGTAAAGACGGAGTTTTCGTATATTCGGACTGCGGTCTGGTTGAAAACCCCGACGCGGATCAATTGTCCGAAATAGCGATAGCTTCTGCAAAATCATTCAAGAACCTTATACAGGCAGAGCCAAAGGTAGCAATGCTTTCATACTCGACTTACGGCAGCGCAAAAAGTGAATTGACTGAAAAGGTTATTGCGGCGACAAAGCTTGCAAAGGAAAAAGCACCGGATATGATGCTGGACGGTGAACTTCAGGCCGATGCCGCCCTTGTACCCTCGGTAGGAAAGTCGAAATCACCGGGAAGTCCGATTGCAGGGCAAGCCAATGTGCTTATCTTCCCGGATCTTAATAGCGGCAACATAGCATATAAGCTGACCCAAAGGCTTGCAAAAGCAGAAGCCTACGGTCCTATAACACAGGGTATCGCAAAACCTGTCAACGACCTGTCCAGAGGATGCAGTGCTGAAGATATAGTGGGTGTTGTTGCAATTACTGCAGTTCAGGCGCAGATATAATCTTAAGGGGAGAAAATATATGAAAATTTTAGTTATTAACACAGGCAGTTCATCCTTAAAATATCAGTTAATCGACATGACGGATGAGAGTGTTCTGGCAAAAGGTCTGTGCGACAGGATAGGAATTGACAATTCAATCATCAAGCATACAAAAACAGGAATGGATACAGTAGTCATAAATAAAGATATGAGTAACCATAAAGAGGCAATAAAGGAAGTATTGCGAGTTCTCACCAATGAAAAAACCGGTGTTATCAGGGATATGTCGGAAATTAAGGCTGTCGGTCACCGGGTCGTCCACGGCGGTGAAAAATTCCATGACTCGGTAATAATTGATGACAGAGTTATGAAAGCCATAAGGGAATGCATAGAATTGGCGCCGCTTCACAATCCTCCCAATATAATGGGTATTGAAGCGTGTAAGCATATTATGCCCGACATTCCTATGATTGCAGTGTTTGATACGGCATTCCACCAGACGATGCCTAAACATGCATACCTCTATGCATTGCCTTATGAGATTTATGAAAAATACGGCATTAGAAAATACGGCTTCCATGGCACTTCTCACAAATATGTTGCTCAAAGGGCTGCAATAATGCTTAAAAGGCCTTTTGAGGAATTGAAACTGATTTCGTGCCATCTTGGAAACGGGGCCAGCATATGTGCAATAAAATACGGTAAATCAGTGGAAACAAGTATGGGCTTCACACCTCTGGCAGGTCTGGCCATGGGTACAAGAAGCGGAACCATAGACCCGGCTGTCATATCTTACCTGATGGATAAAGAAAAAATGTCAATAAAGGAGATTAACGATTATCTCAACAAAAAGTCCGGAATGTTGGGAATTTCCGGTGTCAGCAGTGATTTCAGGGATATTCAGGAGGCTGCATACGCAGGTAATGAAAGGGCGCAGCTCGCCATAGACATATTCTGTTATCGGGCAAAAAAATACATTGGCGAATATGCAGCTGTTGTTGATGGGGTGGATGCAGTCATATTCACAGCCGGTATAGGAGAAAACAACGATATTGTAAGAAGAGGAATACTTTTAGGCATGGACTATATGGGAATAAAAATCGATTGGGAAAAGAACAGGGTCTAAGGCAGGGAAATAGACATCAGCACACCTGATGCACCAGTCAGGACACTGATAATTCCAACAAATGAGGAACTGGCAATAGCAAGGGAGACAATAAAGCTGATAAAATAACAGAAAAAGCAGAAGAAACCCCAAAAATTAAATTGCCTTGACAATACTACCATTAGTTAGTATAATATCATTTGTCGGTTTTAAGAGAGGAAAAAGCCGCACCCCGCACGGGTTCGGTGATTATAAGCATGAAAGTTGACATATCCGATATTACGAGGGTTAACGGTGCATCATTGGATTTAAGTTTACATGAAGATAGAACCGTTGGTGTACAGTTGCTGGAAGGTTATACGTTAAGCGAACCCGTCAGATTCAGCGGAAACCTGACTAATATGAACGGTATTCTTAAACTCGACGGACGGTTAAAAACCGGGTACAAGGTTATGTGTTACAGATGCCTCGGGGAGATTGAACGACAGCTTGATATAACAATGCTTGAAAGCATTGTTAATGGCAAATCGGATATCGATGAGCCTGATGCCTACACATATACAGGAGATTATCTGGAGCTGGATAAGATTATTGAGGATAATATAATATTGAATCTTCCCATGAAGCAGGTTTGTACCCAGGAATGCAAAGGGTTGTGCCAGAAATGCGGAGCTAACCTGAATGAAGGATCGTGCAGCTGTAAAGAGGATTCTGTGAATCCGCATATGGAATCACTCAAAAAGTTTTTTAGCAAGAAAAATTAAAATAAAGCAAAACAGAAGGTAGCCATTGATTCGACGGGTCGCTCACTATACGGTGAGTGTGGATTGAAATAAACAATCAGGGAGGTGTGAATATGGCAAACCCAAAACGTAAATGGTCCAAGGCCAGAACAGGAAAGAGAAGATCACAATGGAAATTGTCACAGCCGGGCTTGGTCAGCTGCCCGCAGTGTCATTCCCTTAAAGTGCCTCATATAGTTTGTAAGGAATGTGGATATTATGACGGCAAGGAAGTAGTTAAAGAAGCTGAAACAAAAAAATAGGTAAATGAGTGAAAGCAGCCGGCCTTGCCAGCTGCTTTTATTTTTTTAGCGGTATTGTGTAAGCAATCACCAGGAGTTTAGGGCATTCGATGCACCCTGAACCCTTATTTCAGGAGGTTGTTTTGAGCAGAGAAGCAAAGATTGCCATCCAGGCTGTAGAACCGGGAAGTATAGCCGACGAGGCCGGTATTGAGCGTGGAGACAAGCTTATATCTATAAGCGGCCAAAAAATAAAAGATATTTTTGATTACAGATTTCTTACTGCTGAAGAAACTCTTACTATCTGTGTACAAAAGAAGGATGGCGAGGTTTGGGAAATTGAAGTGGAAAAAGATCAGTATGAAGACCTGGGTATGGATTTCGAAGACTCTCTGATGGATGCCTCCAAAAGCTGTACCAACAAGTGTATTTTCTGTTTTATCGACCAGTTGCCGGAGGGCATGCGTGAAACATTATATTTTAAAGACGATGACTCAAGATTGTCCTATCTTTCAGGGAATTATGCCACCTTGACAAATATGAAGGATGAAGATCTGGACCGTATTATAAGATATAAAATGTCTCCTCTTAATGTGTCTGTCCACACTACCAACCCGGAACTTAGAAAGTTCATGCTAGGAAACAGGTTTGGCGGAGCCGTACTGGCCAAAATGAGAAAGCTGGCAGAAGGCGGTATATCCATGAATACTCAGATAGTACTATGCAGGGGTATTAATGATGGAGATGAACTAGATAGGACTATTTCCGAGCTATCAGGGTTATATCCCGGAATGTCAAGCATTTCTGTTGTGCCTGTAGGTCTGACCAGGTGGCGTAAAGGCTTGCACAGCCTGAGAGCATATGACAAAGACTCTTCTGCGGAAGTGGTTCACCAGGTAGAGAAGTGGCAGAAAAAGCTGCTTGAAGAAAAAGAATCCAGGATTGCATATATTGCCGATGAATTTTATATCATGTCTGAAATTGAGCTTCCTGGATACAGTGAATATGAGGACTTTCCCCAATTGGAAAACGGAGTAGGACTTGTTGCGGTGTTAAAGAACGAGTTTGATGAGTATCTGGAGAGTTTTGGATCAGGTGAACCCGCCGGCCGGTATAACGGTGTTGAAAGACATATAAGTATTGCTACCGGAGTTTCGGTATATAAATATATAAAAGAAATGACAGATAGGCTTGAAAAAAGATATAATAAATTGAATGTGACTGTTTACCCGATAAAAAACGATTTTTTTGGAGAAAATGTGACTGTGACCGGTCTTTTAACCGGCAGGGACATAGCGGCTCAATTGAAGGAAGCGTCCATGGGGCAGGAACTGCTCATATCCAGGAGCATGCTGAAGGCTGGTGAAGAAATATTCCTGGACGACTTTACCCTGAAAAATCTTTCGGATAGTCTGGGTGTTACGGTCACTGTTGTTGAGAACACCGGAGAAGATTTTATAAACAAGGTACTTGGAGGTAAATGAATGGCAAAACCCGTAGTTGCAGTAGTAGGCAGGCCCAATGTCGGAAAATCCACATTTTTTAACTACATAGCCGGAAAAAGAATATCAATTGTAGAAGACACACCGGGTGTAACAAGGGACAGGATCTATACCGAGGCGGAGTGGAGAAGCAGGAAGTTCACCTTGATTGATACAGGCGGTATAGAACCCTATTCGGAAGATCTGATAATGCAGCAGATGAAGCGGCAGGCGGAACTGGCCATAGAAATGGCTGACGTCATAGTGTTCATGGTGGATGCTAAAGAAGGCATGACTGCCACTGACAGGGAAATTGCCACGATGCTGAGAAAATCAGCCAGGCCCGTTGTCCTTGTTGCAAACAAGGTTGACAGGGTAGGCGACCCACCGGCGGAGGTATATGAATTCTATAATCTGGCCATTGGCGACGTCATATCCGTATCTTCGGTTCATGGCCTTGGTATGGGTGACCTGCTGGATGAGATCTTCAAATACTTTCCCGAATCGGATGCAGAAAATTTTGATGAAGAAGTAATAAAAGTAGCGGTAATAGGCAAACCGAATTCGGGGAAATCATCCCTGATCAACAGGATTCTCGGCGAAGAGAGGGTAATAGTCAGCGATATCCCGGGTACGACCCGTGATGCGATAGATACCTATGTGGAAAACGGTGAAGACAAATATATATTCATTGATACAGCCGGAATCAGACGAAAAAGCAAAATTGTAGAGAATATTGAAAAGTACAGTATCATCCGTTCATGGTCTGCCGTCGAAAAAGCCGATGTCTGCCTTATCATGATAGATGCAAGGGACGGCGTGACGGAGCAGGACTCCAAAATAGCAGGATACGCCCACGAGCAGGGCAAAGCGTCCATAATTGTGGTAAATAAATGGGATCTTGTTGAAAAAGAGACAGGCACAATGGAGGAATACAAAAAAACAGTTCAGGAAGGTCTCGCTTTTATGACATATGCCCCCGTGGTTTTTATTTCAGCCAGGACGGGTCAAAGGGTGGGCAAAATTTTTGAGTTGGTAAAATTTGTATCAAATCAGGCGTCGCTGAGAATTTCCACAGGAATGCTGAATGATATAGTGAATGAAGCTACGGCCATGGTACAGCCGCCTTCAGACAAAGGCAAGAGGCTGAAATTGTATTATGCCACCCAGGCAGGCGTCAAGCCGCCTACATTTGTTATATTTGTCAACAACATGGAGCTGTTTCATTATTCCTATGAAAGGTATATTGAAAACCAACTGCGGAAGAGCTTCGGTTTTGAGGGGACTCCCATAAGATTTATCCATAGGGAAAAAGACGAAAAAGAGTAAAAGAAAAGAGTAAAATAAAGAAAATGAGTAAAATGATGAATTAAAAATAATAAGGGGAGTGATTTTGTATGTCGGTATTTTTTATATTTGGCGCGATTGCAGGCTATCTGCTTGGCAGCCTGAACAGTTCGATGATAGTGGGGAAGTTTTACGGAACTGATATAAGAAAACATGGCAGCGGCAACGCAGGAACAACCAATGCACTGCGGATACTTGGGAAAAAGGCGGCATTGCTGGTTCTTGCCGGAGATTTCCTTAAGGGTATACTTGCCTACCTTATCGGTTTTTATTTGACCGGAAGTGCAACAGGAGGCATGATAGCCGGAACTGCATCCGTACTTGGTCATATCTGGCCTGTGTTTTTCGGTTTCAGGGGGGGCAAGGGAGTACTTACATCTCTCGCTGTACTGTTAATGGCGGACTGGTCTGTTGCGCTTGCAATGCGCGGGCTTTTTATCATCGTCGTCGCCATTACCAGGTATATTTCTCTGGGATCCATTATTGCAGCGGTATTATTTCCGCTTACATCCTTATATCTTGGCAGAGATATTGAGTACATAATTGTTTCTGCGATTATCGGCATTTTGATCGTTATTATGCACAGGACGAATATCAAACGGCTATTGGCGGGTACTGAATCAAAGCTTGGGGCAAAAAAGCAAAAGGACGATAAGCAAAAGGATGATAAGCAAAAAGACGATAAGCAGGAGGGCGGGAATGCATAGAAATATTTCCATAATTGGCGCGGGCAGCATGGGGACAGCAGTTTCAATCCTTCTTGCCAATAACGGACACAATGTAAGAATGTGGTCGCCATTCGCCGGGGAAGTCGATATGATCAATACTTTCCGTGAGCAGAAGGACAAGCTTCCGGGAGTAAGAGTCCCTGAAAATGTGGTTTGCACTGCAGACTTTGGGGAAACGATCGATTTTTCCGATATTCTTGTTCTGGTTATTCCGTCCCAGACTGTAAGGGAAAACGCTGCCAGAATATCTTCCCATATTAAGGACAAAAAAGTCGTAGTTTGCTTTTCAAAGGGTCTTGAGAAGGGTACCGGCTTCAGGATGTCCGAGATAATAAGCCAGGAAATCCCTTCGGTAAAGGTTGTTGCAATGTCGGGGCCATGTCACGCCGAGGAACTGTCAAAAGGCATACCAACGGCATATGTTGCGGCAGCGGAAGACAGAAAATCGGCAGAGCTTATCCAAGACTGTTTCATGTCTCCGAAATTCCGTGTGTATACCAATCCTGATATTGTCGGTGTGGAGCTGGGCGGAGCCATTAAAAATGTAATAGCTCTTTGTGCGGGCATCTCTGATGGTCTGGGTTTTGGCGATAATACCAAAGCCGCTTTGATGACCAGGGGTATTGCTGAAATGTCAAGGCTGGGGAGCGCCATGGGGGCACAGGTTCGCACCTTCTCGGGCCTGGCGGGGATCGGAGACTTAATTGTCACCTGCACAAGTATGCACAGCAGAAACAGGAGAGCGGGAATATTGATCGGACAGGGGAAGAGTGTTGAAGAAGCACTGGAAGAGGTGAAAATGGTCGTAGAGGGCGTATTTACCACTGAGCCTGTATATAAACTGGCTGCAAAGCTGGATGTAAAAATGCCCATAACTACCGAAGCATATAAGATACTGTTTGAAGGAAAAGGAGCAAGAGAGGCGGTAGTCGATCTGATGGGCAGGGACAAGACACACGAATTGGAAGAAAATTAGTTCATTCAATATATCCTATAAATATTTTCATAAAATCCAGTTTATTAGTTCATTATAGTATCAATTAAGGGGAAAATAGAATAAAGTATGTTTAAGGAGTGTTTAAATTGGATTTTTGTAAATGCGGATCTATTATTATAAATACAAAATGCAGCAATGTACATTGCCCTGATAAAAATCAGAAATGTAAGGACTGGGT
Source organism: Ruminiclostridium sp. (assembly GCA_012027035.1). Taxonomy (GTDB): domain Bacteria; phylum Bacillota; class Clostridia; order Acetivibrionales; family DTU013; genus MnB-11. Next base: position 8,319 of record VEPD01000471.1, read on the forward strand.
TGTGGGAGGAAGAGCCCTGGACTTTAAAAAACCGGTTTCCTTTGATGCGGCTGACGGACTTGCAAAAAGGCTTAATGAACGTGAAAAAAACATTTAGATGGAGGAGCCGAACACTTTAACGCGATTAAAGACAAATCCCCATAAAATACAGTATTAAATACTTTACCGATATGTTGTTCTATTAATGGTAATATTCTATATCTTCATCATTGGAGGTATTGACAATACGTAATACCTTACAAAAGCTTTATATTCGCGGCTTCGCAGCTTGCAAGCATATCTTCGGGCCAAACGGAGGCCTGAACCTCTCCTACATGTGCTTTGCCTAGATAAAACATGCAAAGCCGCGATTGACCGATTCCCCCGCCAATGGTACAAGGCAGCTTGCCTTCCAGAAGATCCCTGTGGAACGGCATAGTCCTGCGATCCTCGCAAACGGCGGCCTTCAGCTGCTCTGACAAAGCTTTTTCATCTACCCTGACGCCCATGGAGGAGATTTCAAATACACGGTTTAATACCGGATACCACAGGACAATATCGCCATTCAGGTTCCAATCGTCATAATCCGGCGCTCTGCCATCATGCTTGATTCCGGATTTCAGCCTGCCCCCGATCTGCATTATGAAAACAGCTTTCTTTTCTTTTGAAATGGCGTCTTCGCGCTGTCTTGGCGTTAGGTTGGGATACAGATTCTCAAGCTCTTGCGTAGTTATGAAAAAAATGTCGTCGGGGAGATATTTCCCAAGGGAGGGATATTTGCCGGTGATAAAGCTTTCAGTGTTTTTTATTGCCCGGAATATTTTTCTTACGGTTGATTTGAGGTATTCCAGATTTCTGTCCAGCCTGTCCAGCACTTTTTCCCAATCCCATTGATCCACATAGACTGAATGAAGATTGTCAAGATCCTCATCTCTTCTTATGGCATTCATGTCGGTGTAAAGGCCTTCACCTGTCTTGAATCCGTATTTTTTCAATGCCATGCGCTTCCACTTGGCCAATGATTGGACAATTTCCACACTAGCGCTGTCAATACCCTTTACATCAAAGGCTACAGCTCTTTCCACGCCATTCAAATTATCATTCAGACCTGTTTCCGGTCTGACGAAAAGCGGGGCGGAGACTCTTGAAATATTCAGCTCCTTCGCCAGTTCTTGCTCGAAATGATCCTTTAAAAGCTTTATCGCATTTTCTGTTTCTATTACTGTAAGGGTAGGTATGTAACTATCAGGTATAATCAATCGATCAATATCCCTTGCCATTTTTTTGCCCTCCCTATTGTTCAAAAATAAAATAATTAATTGTGTTATTGATAATTATCTATCATTTCCCGAAATTGTCAACTCATATTTTTAATGATGGCTTTGAATATATTTCGTTATAAAGATGTAACCTTTGAAAAGCAGCCCTTATAAATATATGCTTTTTAAATCATTTTCGGCTATTTCCCAAAAATCTGTCCATAAGAGTATGGCCTTTGTCGATAAGCACTCCTGTGCACTGTGCCTGGAATTCATCATATCCCGTGCAGCCTGAAGGCTTCCCGCAGCTTTTCCTGTAGATTACGTAGGGCACAGGTTCCGAGGTATGAGTCCGTAATGACAGCGGAGTAGGATGGTCCGGAAGCACCATTATGCTGTAATCGTCATATTGCTTCAAACCCTCCAGAATAGGGCCGACTACCTTGGAATCCAGGAATTCTATGGATTTCACCTTGTTTTCTATTTCATATCTGTGTCCGCACTCGTCGGGCGCCTCCACATGAATATAAACAAAATCAGCACCGTTTTCCAGTTCCTGAATTGCCGCTTTTGCCTTGCCGGTAAAATTTGTATGTATATTGCCGGTAGCGCCCTCTACATCAATTGATTTAAGTCCGGCGCACAGTCCGATCCCTTTGATCAGGTCAACAGCCGATACTACAGAGCCGTTGATATTATATTTGTCCCTGAACCCCGGAATGGAGGGCTTTTTGCCTTCACCCCACAGCCATAGGGAGTTTGCAGGTCTTAAGCCTTTTGCCGTTCTTGCTTTGTTTATTGTATGATTCTTCAGCAGATTGAAGCTTTTTTGCATCATTTCACGCAACAAACCCGCATGTTCGCCTTCAGGAAGATAATCAGCAATATTCCTTTCCAGGATATCGTGGGGAGGCGTGAGCCTGGAACCGGCAGGCCCGTGGCGCCACACCATGCAATGACGGTAGCTTATGCCGGGGTAGAAGCTTATCTCATCTGTTCTGAAATGTTTATTTACTTCTTTAATCAATTCGGCAGCTTCTGCTGAAGAAATCTCATCCGAACTATAATCGATCATAGTCTTCTTATTATAATCTTCCTCTTCGGAGAGAGTAACAAGATTGCACCTGAAGGCGAGGTCTGTTTCCGAAAGCGTCACACCCATGCTTACAGCTTCCAGCGGAGAGCGTCCGGTATAATATTTTCGCGGGTCATAGCCTATGACCGAAAGATTGGCTGCATCGCTTCCCGGTGGGATTCCCTCCGGGACCGTCCTTACCATTCCCATTTCACCGTTCTGCGCGAGAAAGTCAATATTCGGCTTTTTCGCACTTTGCAGCGGCGTCCTGTCTCCCAGCTGGGGCATAGGGTAATCAGCCATTCCGTCCCCCAGGATAACAACATATTTCATCATCGTACCTCCAAGTCAATCATATTATAGCAGAATACGAAAATGATGGAAAGGTATATTTTCATTGCTTGATTATTTCTGCGAGGCGCATAAATGCCGTATCAAAAATGAAGTCTTCGCTGTAGTATCGGGGGGGCAAAATGTTATACACCTGATCAGTTCCGGTCGGATTGAACGCCGGTATTGTTTTCCTTGAGAAAATCCGCACCGGTTGCCTCTGCAAGGGCTTCAAGGATATTGACAGATTTCAGCGGATTGGATGACCCTTCAATATGGGATTTGAATTCCATTACTGCAGTTGAAATATTGTTATAGCTCCAACTCGCTGTAACAGGTATCAAAAGGACAGCAGCCAGAATGGCAAAGGATCTTATAGCTCTTATAAGCGCTTTGTGCTTTGGAGGCTTTATTGGATTTATATTCATAGTCTTAAGAGATGATGCCGTAATACACAAAATGCCAAGGAAAATCAGTATTACCGAGAAAATAACAAGATAATTGATAAATCCGCCGGTAAATGAACGTATAATGCTTTGGATAGAATTGGCAAGCTCGGGCTGATCACTCATAGCATCGAGCTTTAATGCGGAGATAGTCTCCTTTATAGTCGGACTCGTTGATACAATTACTGCAGCAGCCAGGATTGGTAAGCCGGCTGCCCAAAAAGCCGAAGCAGAAAAACGGAGTACGCTTTTAGGCTTGAAATGCACAAAAACAAGTATTGCTATCAGGAGAGCAATTATTATTAAGAAATCAAGAACCAAAGCTTTTCTCACAGCCGAGATTATCTTTTTTATACCCTCAGGATAATTGTAATCGTTATCAAATGCACTTTTCACAAGCAGATTCAGGTCAAGAGTATCCTTGATATCTTCTAATTTTAACTTTTTTGAAAGCTCCGATCTGGCTAATGCCTGCATTTCTTTAGAATCACCGACATTGCCGTGTTGTATAACCTGTTGGGTTATTATTTCAATGAAGGCCGATTTTACAGGGATTATATCCAGCACGGGCAATTGGCTGCCGTCAGCGAACATATATGCATGAAAGCCTTTTATCAGGGTTGATAGCTGAGTTTCAAGCCAGTTCCTGTCAATGCTGCTTTTGAGAATAGACGCCAGTTCTTTGAATTGCCTGGCAAGTTCCGGATTCGTTTCGCCGTTTTCACCTTTTATTTCAGGATTGTCCAATTTCGAAAAAGCGTATTGGGAAACGCCAGAGGTTATACCACTACTGTCAAGAACCTTGTTGAAGAAACTTTCTGAAAAAACCGAAAATGAGAAAGCCATGTAGATTTGAAAAATCAATAAAATAATTATGAAAGGAAGTATGACAAAGATACTGAAAACGGTTTTTATAAAAGACATATTCCTACCCCTTTTTTAAGTATTGCATCGGTTTATTTTCCGGTTTGACCTGTATAATGTTTACAAATATAAAACAAAATCAGTATCACACAACATCGTTTGCTTTTTCACACCAGGTTGTCTATAATAATTGGTGTCGGTATGTTTTTATTGTGTATAATTCTTCCTGTATAATATAGACTATAGCATAAAATGAAAAAACTTGAAACATAAAAGTTTATCGGTACCCGGAGGTTTTTATGAACAGGACGAAAAGCATTGCCGCATGTATTATTGTTTTACTGCTGGCAGCAAGTGCAGCCATTTACTTTTCTATGAATGCCAATAATACTGAAAAGAAAAAAGATATTGCCGCTCTGGAAGATGAAAGTACCGCTACGGTGCCGGATGATACTTTACGGCAGGGGAATGACGCCGCCGGGTCTGTTACTGGATCGGCTGAGACAGAGTTGGTGCAAACGCCGGAGCCATTGGAAACAGAGGAAATAAAAATTCTTAGCAATTCGCCCGAATATGACCTGAAAATGACATTGGCAGAAGATAGTGAAAAGAAGACAGTCCTGAAGCTGGAGTATTATTATGATGGAACCGGTATGGAGAGTACTCTTGACAGTATGGTAATCCCGGAAATCGACGGCTTATTTGAAAAAAGGGGAAATGCCTCCAATGACAGCAATTACAGGATTGAAGCCGCATATTTGAATGTCGGGCTTGCCAGGGCTTATTTTATAGTTAATGGAGATGGATCAACGGATTCGATTCAATCGGATATGTACGTTGTTTCTCTTGCCGACTCCGGTGTGAAAAAGATCTTTTCAAGCAGGGGAAAATATGGAGCGATGTTTTTCAGCAAGGACTACAAATATCTGGGTTACAGCTATAACGATCCGCCAACGAGCAGTGTTTTGCAGGAATCTTCATTGCTTGAGGTCATCGACTGTAATACTGATGAATTTATAATAAGAAACAGCAGGACAGTGAATGATAAAAAAATCGGGTCGAACATGAAAGCCGGCGCCGTTTATGATTACTCCTTTGTTGCATGGTATTCCAACAATACGGTAAAGCTTAAGCAGAAGCCGGTTTTGGATGAAAAGGCCGCCGAAGTGGAAGTGTTATATGATATATCCCGGGATCTTATACTGGACAAAAGCGGAAATGTAATAAATACCGAGATTCCGAAAGATGCCGGAGAGCCGGAGAAGCTTCCTGCCGAAAGCACGTCGTTAAAGGTATTAAAGGATTTTTACACCTACCTGGGCTCGGAAAACGACTACCCAAAGGCAATGGAGCTTTTGGATGAAACCTTCTCAATAAAACTGGAGATATTTAAACAGTTTGGGATAAGCGAATTGACAAAAAGTGAAATAAGCGAAGAAAACGCCTCGCTTTACAGCGATATGCTTAAAGCTGCAAGGTTTGACGCCATCGTAAAAGAAGACTCAAAGGATGGAACTACTGAGATTTATTATTATCAAACTATGGAATTGAGTCCTGAAAATATTGTTCGCCAGCCTATGTCGGCTTTATTAAAATAGTCGGACAGCGGCTGGAAAATTGTATTGCTGCAGGATGCCGACGGCAGTATGCCGCCATTTACAGCAATACAACAATAATTATAGACCTTGGAGGTATAAAGTGCTGCATGCATTTTCAAGAATTGAGCTGCTGGTAGGGCCGGAAGCGATGGAAAAGCTGGCGCGCAGCAGAGTGGCGGTATTTGGTGTAGGCGGTGTGGGAAGCTTTGCAGTGGAAGGCCTGGTAAGGTCAGGCGTCGGCAGTTTTGTACTGGTGGACGACGATTGTATCTGCCTTACAAATATCAACAGGCAGATACATGCAACGATGAAAACCATTGGAAAGCCAAAAGTAGAAGTGATGAGGGACAGGATACTTGAGATAAATCCCAGGGCCAGGGTGGAAATACATCAGACTTTTTATTTGCCGGAGAATGCTGAAACAATAATGAATGGCGCCTTTGATTATATTATCGACGCCATAGACACAGTTACTGCCAAAATCGATCTGGTTATGCGGGCAAGGGAGAAAAGCATACCTATTATCAGCAGTATGGGCACGGGCAACAAGTTCGACCCGACGAGGCTTGAGATCACAGATATCAGCAAAACCACGACAGACCCCCTTGCAAGGGTGATGAGGAAGGAACTGCGGGACAGGGGCGTCACATCCCTCAAAGTTGTCTTTTCCAGAGAGGAGCCTGTAAAGACAAAGGAAACGGCGCAATCCAGCTGCAGGACAGGATGTGTCTGTCCGAAAGGGACCACGCGCAAGTGTACCGTCCGCCATCATATCCCCGGAAGCGTATCTTTTGTACCTCCTGCGGCAGGCCTTATAATCGCCGGGGAAGTGGTAAAGGATCTGATAGGAGGATTCGGCCGTGTTTGACAAACGAATAAGCATATTTACAGGACATTTCGGAAGCGGAAAGACCGAAGTAGCTGTGAATTATATAATAAAGCTGGCAGAAAGGTATTCCAAAACTGCGATAGTGGATTTCGATGTTGTAAACCCATTCTTCCGTACGGCAGACGCAAGGGAAAACCTTGAGGCCAGGGGAATACTTGTGCTGGCCCCCTTATATGCCAATACCAATGTGGATGTGCCGTCGATGCCGCCTGAAATAAACATGCTTTTTGAGAAGAAGGAATACAGGGTGGTGTTCGACGCAGGAGGCGACGAGCTTGGAGCAAAAGTGCTTTCCACGTATAATGAAAGCATACTGAAAGATGATTATGAAATGTATTTTGTTATCAATACCCGAAGGCCGATGACCCTTTCGGAAAAAGGCATAGAGGAGATGATACTGGAAATAGAAGCCAGTTCACGGCTTAAAGTGGACCGGCTGGTGAACAATACCAATCTTCTCGGTGAAACTACAGCCGAGGATGTACTGGAAGGCTCAAGGATAATTGATGGGATTTCAAGGAAGCTGGGTATACCCATTGGTTTTACAAGCAGCCTCAGGACAGTGCTGGAGCAATTGCCTGATGACGCCGGAGTACCGAAGCTTTTTCTGGATAAATTCATCAAGCTGCCATGGGAGTAGTATTTTCTAAATCAGTTGAATAAAATTACTATAAAGATTATTATATTTATGTGATTTTATTTTTTATTACAATAAATTTTAGTTTATTTTGTGGGGGAAGAAAGTGATTAGAACTTTTTTATGGTATGTGTTGGGATGGGTATATTTATCTGTAACATATCCTCTACTGCTCGCAGTTAAAGCTCTGGAGAAATCCGGCCGGCTGAAGCAAAGAGATGTTCTGGCGGACAAAGCCTCTCAATGGCTGTCCAGACGGCTGTTTTACCTAACCGGCTCAAAAGTCCGCGTCATCGGACAGGATAATGTTCCTGCGGATCAGCCGGTGTTGTTTGTAAGCAACCATCAGAGCCATGTGGACAGCCTTATCATACATGGGTTTATAAAAAAGCCGAAAGGCTTTGTATCAATAGTGGAAGTATAGAACATACCGGTGATCCGGACCTGGATGAAGTATATGAAGTGCGTTTTTCTGGATCGGAGCGATATGAGACAATCGCTCAAGTGCCTGGAACAATGCGTTGAAATACTAAAACAGGGCCATTCCATGGTTATTTATCCTGAAGGAAAGCTGGATGAAGGGCTAGCGGTAGCTGAATTCAAAAAGGGC
>VEPD01000266.1 GCA_012027035.1 Ruminiclostridium sp.
CATATGGTGCGCAGATATCATATATTTTTAATCCGGAATCAACAAAAGATATATTCTTTAAAAGTATGATCTACAATACTTCATATATCACTCTGCTTTCGGATAAGAAAAATGGTTTCGGGATTGAAAGCCAATTTGCCAGGAAGGAAATAGTCCAGAATGAAGGGAGCGAATTCGAAGTCTTAAGCTTCATGAACGTTCCGAGGGATCAAGGACTGGATATCCGGGTAACCGGGTATGTTCCCTCTAAGACAGGAAGCAGCGGAGATTTCAATTACCTTATCCCTGTGGCTGCGGTTATATTGATCGGGGCTGTCTCATATCCATTCCTTAAAAACAGAATTGGCAAAAAGCCAAAAAGGCTCATTATAAAAGCAGTACCTGCAACGAATAGATCCATCGATGAGATGCAGGAAGCAGTTGATGATATATCACAACAGGATGTTGTTTCAGGGAATGTTCCGGGAAAAGATATCACTGAAATGTCATTTGATGAATTGCTAATTGATAAGAATGCATCATTTGAATCGATCCTTTCTCTTGAAAATAAATTCAATGCAGGAGAAATTACGGAAAATGAGTATAAGGAACTCAAGAAAGTACATAAAGAAAATGCAACGCTTGTCCTGAAACAATTAAAAGAAGCAGCGTTAAGCCTTGACCTCAGCCAGCCTGTGTATGAACTTGAAAAACTGGAATCTCATATAGGCGACATCGATATCCTGGAAAATCTGCTTGATCGTGAAAAAGAAGGAGAAAACAGGGTAGAATTAAAGGAAATTATTGAACTGAGAATAGATGATATCGAACGCTATGAGTAAATGTATGTGAGAGTGCGGCGAAGCCCGCACCTCTGTTCAATGATGCTCCTGAGACGAGGAAAATAATGCTCAGGGTAATTATGCTTTTTACACTTCTAACATCAGGAATTAATTATGTCATGGCGGATGATAATATGACTTCTGACCTGATATGCCCCTGTGAATGCGCCATGGTTATTTCAACATGTGACTGTACCACAGCGATACAGGTTAAAAAAGAGATTACCCGGATGAAAGATAATGGTTTTTCAGAAAAGCGGATATTTTCAGCGCTTCAGGCAGAGTACGGAAAAGAGATAATGGTAAATCCTGAAAAAACAAATCCATTATCATTATGGATAGGCGGTTTATCATTAGGTATTTTATTGGTGTTTACGGGATATATTTTTACCAAGAAACCGAAAATGGAGGTTATACCTGAAATTACACCCGACATAAAAAAGTATGAACAGAGATTTGAAGAAGAATATCGGAAGTTTGTTTCCGAATTAGAGGAACCAGAAAAGAATATGGAACCTTTTTCAAGGGGTTCATCAAATCCGGAGGTAAAGTGATAATCGCTTTTAGGTTCTCCATTCCTGTGTTCATTGTAATTTCTTATTTCATAGGCACAGTCTCTGCACAGACCGATGAGAGTATTACAGGTATAAAAATTACTGGAAATATTACATCAAACATCCAGGAAATAAAGAACCAGAATAATTCAATTGACGGACACAATCCGAGCAACCAGAAATATAATATAAGGGTCGCTCTTGACCATATTTTCATCTCAAAAAGAAACAATTCTCTTGAGATATCTGAGATTGTTGTGTTCAGGAATGAGGGCCAGGAAATTTACTACACGGAGAATAACCATACATTCTTTGCCATGTCAACCCCGCTTGATGCACAAAATCTGAAAACCCAGGCAATGGAGTGTTGCCTTGTTCAGGAGGAGGGAATGGTATATATGGACCCAATGCAATCCATTAAACGCGGGGATAACTTCGAGATGCAGATCTCGTACACACTTCTTTCTGAGGGACCAGAATATGTGTTCAATAAAAGTGCTATATACAATACCACTTCTGTCTTGATCCTCATTGATAAAAAAAGCGGCATGAGCATAGATGGATCGAATGAAACTATAACGCTTGGAGGAAATGAATACAGAGTCATCAGCTTTAATGATCTCAAAGCAGGAGAGACTGTAAGTATTCCAGTTAAAATGACGAAGGAACCGGATTATCTATATGCAGGAATTGGAGTACTATCTTTGTTTTCAATTGGCTCAGCCTACTGTTTCAGGAAAAAAATTTTCAGGAGAAAAAAAGAATTAACCCTGGAAGAGTTGGAGAATGAGAAAAGAAAGATTTTCAAAACAATTTATGGATTTGAAAAACATGCAGAACCTGAAAGCTCTGAAGAATTCAGGAAATTGATGGAAGAGTACAGGCAGAAAGTGATCCAGATTTTCATAAAAATCGATAAATTAAAAGACAAAGGTCAGTACGGGTTATTGCAAAAAGAATCTGAAACAGACCTGAAGTGAAGCAGGAGGAGTAATAATGTCAAGATCAAAAAAGTATAAAGGAAAGATGTCGAGAGAAAAACAAAGAAAAAAACTGCCATATATGAGCATTTTGTTCGTAGTGATCGTTATTGCGATTTTCAGCTCTGCTAGATATTTAGTCGTGAGTAAAACAGAGTCCTTGGAACCAGAGGACAAAGAGGCCATTAAAATGACAATCTCCATGGCAGGCTTTGAACCCAATGTAATC
>VEPD01000034.1 GCA_012027035.1 Ruminiclostridium sp.
TCAAACACCACGCGAAAGCGGGGTGCGCAGGCGTAGCCTGCGTGAGCTTATGCCGGATTCATTCCGGCATAAGCGTTTAACTAAATTTGAAGGATTCATAGGGCGCAAACTTCATGGCTTTATGCCAAACTGCAAGCTGCTTCCATAACCTGGTATTTAATTGGCGAAAATATGAGAGACAGGTGATGTTATTGAATTCTCTGGAAAGAGTTAACAATAGGATCAAAGGAAAACCTGTAGACAGGGTTCCAAATTTGAACATAATAATGCAGTTTGCCGCGAGATACATTGGTGTGAATTACGGTAAATACTGCACTGATTACAGGTATCTTGTAGAGGCAAATATCAAATGCTGCCGGGACTTTGGGATAGATATGCTAAGCGTAATATCCGACCCGTTCCGCGAGACAGCATCCTTTGGTACGAATATAACTATTAACTTTGACGATACGCCATCGTGTAAAGATCATCTTATCAAGGAATGTGCCGACATAAAAAATCTAATTGTTCCCGACCCTTTAAGTTCTGAAAGGATGCTGGACAGGATAAAAGCAGTAGAGCTTTACAGTAAGGACGCCAAAGGTGAATTTCCGATACTGGGATGGGTTGAAGGCCCGTTGGCCGAGGCATGTGACTTGAGGGGTATAAGCAACATGCTGGTAGATATCCTTGAGGAGCCTGATTTTGCAAACGAGTTGATGGAGATATGTTTGGAAGGAGCGGTCAGATTTTCCAGGGAACAGATAAAGGCAGGTGCACATTATATAGGTGTGGGAGATGCTGCTGCATCACTTGTCGGTCCGGAAATCTATAAAAGCACAATATTGCCTTTTGAAATGAGACTTGTTGATGAAATTCACCGATTGGGTGCAAGGGTTAAGCTGCACATTTGTGGTAATATAGCAAATATACTGAGATATGTTCCTTTAAGCGGTGCAGATATTATTGACATTGATTGGATGGTCGATTTCAAGGAGGCGGTCAGGGTTATGAAAGGTGCTGCAAGCGCATGTGGTAATTACGATCCTGTAAGGATTCTGTTGCAGGGAGGAAGAGAGGATGTTGAAAAGAGTGTGTGCGAGTGCCTTAAAGCAGCTGACGGTAGGACATTCATTGCAGCAGGCTGCGAGGTGCCGAAATATACGCCGGTTGAAAATCTCAAGGCAGTTTATGAAACTCTTGCACATACAAGGATATAGCTGCTTAATCTGCTTTACTAAAAGTTGCCACTTTTAAGCGCTTGATTGTAATAATATGTCAAAGGACACCCATTATTTGTGTGGGAAAGTTGAGTTATTGAATATTATTTTTTCTAAAGTTATTGGGAGTAACTCCGAATGTTTTTTTAAATACCTTGTAAAAATACTGGATATTGGTGTATCCGGTATTGCTGACTATTTCATTTATCGTTATATTGGTGTTTGTCAGTAAATCCTTCGCTTTTTTCATACGTACCTCATTTATATAATCTACTATCGATTGAGATGTAATCTTTTTAAAAAGCCGGCCAAGATATGCCGGTGACATATCGATGGAATCAGATATATTTTCAAGTGACAGGTTCATATTGGAATAATCTGCCTGAATTATTTCTTCAACCTTTTTAATAATATCATCATGTTTAATGTTTTTTCTTTCTTCAAGGATGTTTGCTATGCATTCAAACAGGGAATAAAAATAATCGCAGATTTCCTGAATGGTTTCCAGCCTGTTCAAATTGGTGATAATATTATTAAAATTATATGGTAAAGGTATCCCTGAATTGTTCTTTATTGTGTATAAGACTGTGTAAAAAGTTGAAGCCAGGCGGAACAAGGTCAAATGGAAAAAGGAATACTGATCGTTTTCAGTATCCATGATAATTTCCTTGAATAGTGATTGGGCCTGTTGAATATGCCCGAGCATCAGCAATTCTTTTAGTTTCGCATCATTTTCCAGCGAATATTCATATGCCGCGGCTTCATTATGTTGATAATCCTCTGAAGAAATTACACAGCCATGTCCCAGATATATTCTATGCGTAGACGCCTTTTGCGCTATGTTATAAAGGCGGTTTACAGCTGTAATATCATTAATCAACGGGCAGGTCACGACTGAAAGTGATATTTGCAAAGCCTGATTTACGGAAGACTGTATACTTTTTATTACTGAACCGGCGGGGCCGGCAAATTCCTGAGGCGTCATATTTATTACATTACACAGTAAAACGATATGATCCTCGCCCATATCTGCAGGTTCATTGATAAAGAAGGGAAGACAAATATCGGATATGATATTCATAATTGCGTATTTAAGAAGGTTTCTATCGCGCAAATCGTTGTTTGAGCAAAAATCATAATAGTGATCAATCATAAAATATAGTATTGTAAAATTCCCCGCGTAATCAAAATTAGTCTTAAAAGCATTGATATTATTCCTGACGGTATCATCATTATCAATAATCTTTCCAAGTATAATGTTCTTCAGGTATTCCTGCTTACGGTTATAAAAGGTTTTACTCATTTCAGATTCCAGATTTGACAATCTGGATACAACTTTGTTTATTGGATGGTATGCTTTTTTCAGCAAAATAATCGATAGGATGATGCTTGAAAAAAGAATGATAAAACCGATGATGATGGTGTTATATTTCATCCTGTTAACATCGTTTACGATATCTGAATATGGTATGACTGAAATAAACCTCCAATTAAAAGGTTCATATGTGGCATATACCACCAGAGACTTGACATTGTCGAATGATTCCACATAATATCCGTATGATTCCCTGGCGTCGACTACATTCTTTATATAGTTCTGACCGGTCAAGTCGGCAGGCAGCTTTAGCATATTGTTACTTGCAATTAAATCACCTTTTTTGTCAATAATAAATATGCTTTTCCTGATATTTATATCTTTGCTTTGTTGTTCAATCAGGTTCCGGATCCAGGCTTCCGACATGTTGATTATCAAAGCACCTTCCGTCGGCTTTATCCCTACCTTCGAATCATAAAAAAGAAATGTACAGCCATTGGAGACAGTGGTTTCATATGAATTCGATATATACGGCAATTTACGGATTATAGGGTATAAAGTGGGAGAATCCTTATATCGGTTCAGTATGTCGATGATATCCTTATCGAAAAATTCTTCTTCACGGTATATATGAAAGGAGCCATACGGAGTTGCGGAATAAAAAATGTTGGCCTTATCACTGTAAACATATATGGATTGGATATAGGGAATAATCGCTCCGTTCATTCTTAGTCTTGAAGCTGCAAGACTGATATCGCTTATTTCCGGATTAGCCAGATTTCGAAGTCTTGATACATCATTGTCAAAATAAAGCTGAAGCGAAAGCGTCTTTATGGATTGATACATCATATCTGTGTTATCACTGATTTGAAGCAGGTTTTCTATTTGGGAGGAATATATGGTATTGAGAATAATTTTTTCAAAATTAATATATAGTATTGCCGATAATATAAAGATCGTTGAAACTACAACAATAACAAAACATAATAGTATTTTTGCATAAAACTTATTCTTTGTATTATCGGAAGATTTTTTTAACATTCTATTCCCTCCAAATAAGAGAAAAGCAAATCATAATTCTATTATACTACAAGTATCTCAAAGGTTGAAGTCTCTGTGAGGTATTATTTTATAGCATTATGTATAGAAAAACATGAACTTACAAATTTAGCCGGTACCCTTGCAGATACCGGCTTTTATCTTTTGATCCTGTCAAAAACGAATCATAGCTGATTATTTTTTGTTTGCAGCAAGCCATTCGTCTATTTGACGCTGTTTTTCCGCTGTCAGTTTATCCAGGCCTGAATCTTTAAGCTTCTTTATAAACTCCGGATATACTTTATCAGTGTCAACGACTCCGGCTGCAAGTCCGGGATTATATTGATTGATTACATTGACGATGGCGGCGATCTCATTCTGAACACTTGTCGGATTGAATACGAATCCGAAAACAGGTGATTTTGTACCGCTGTTGTTAAAATCATCAAGCCCCTTCATACTGTCAGGTCCGGTCTTTCCATATACGTATAAAAGCGACTGGTTTCCAAACAGGAATGCGGCATTCAGATAAGGTTTGTTGGCCGGGTCTATGCCGGGAGCCGTATCTATCCTTTGATCGCCTATCTTGACATAATGTGTCCCTTCGATGCCATATACGAACATATTATCCAGTGCAGCATCCGTGTGCATCAAATCAAGAAGCATTAATGCGCGTTCAACATTTTTCGCCGATTTGGGTATTGAGAACATCTGGCCGCATACTGTATTTGTAGTAAGCTGTTTTTTGGTCATATAACTCTCAACCATCGGATATCCGGTCACAGCAGAGTAGTTTATATCCATGTTGTAATTAGCCACCATTAAAAATGCAAAAGCTTTGCCTGCCTTGACCTGGTTTTCGCCGCGGTCGGTGTTTGTACCCGCATCCTTGTTGGTATAACCTTTAGTGTACCATTCTTTGGCCTTTGCAATACTATTTTTGTAATGGTCGGATTCGTAATAACTGAATAATTTCGTACTTTGTGCATCCACGTCCAGCATTGCAGAAAACTCACCGCCAAAATACTCATAATTGTTAAGGAAGTCTAAGCCTCTACCCACAAATAACGGCGTCAGGTTGGGTTCCTTTTCCTTAACTGTTTTGAGGATGGTTTCCAGGTCGTCAACACTGAGAATATCGTAACCGCTTGGATATTTGAGGCCGTATTTATCAAGGATATCCTTGCGCATATATACACCCTGGGCGATTGCCAGCATCTGGTATGTGGGTATGGCATATATTTTGCCGTTTACTCTTGCGGCATCCACTACCCAGGCATGTGATGACTTCAATAAAGCCGGAGTATACTTGGGTAAAAGGTCGTCAAGTGCAATATACGCGCCTTTTGCAGCATTGGATACATATCCTCCCCAGCCTGCGGATTGCATTATGTCGGCATACTCGTTGGACGCTATTATCAAGCTTTGCCTTTGAGCCCATGCACCCCATTCGACCTGAGTCATATCAATGGAAGCATTGATTTTTTCCTTGAGGTATTTGTTGATTGCGTCCTGCACCAAAGCCCAGTCTTTTTGCGGCGGCCCGGGTACAAACATCCTCAATGTCACCGGTTCGAGCGCTGGTGCGGTTGTGCTTTCTTCCGCCTTGGTTGTAGCTGAAACTGCTGCAGTGGTCGATCCGGTAGTACTGTTGCTGTTTGATGAACCGCAGCCTGCAAGTATAACGCTTATCATCATCAGCAGGATCAATAAAACGGACAGGAAACTTTTTGCTGATTTCATACAGAAACCCCTCCTTATTAATATTTATGCTAACCACTTTGTGGATTTAGCCTTTTACAGATCCAATCGTAAGTCCTTTAATAAAGTACCTTTGAAAAAACGGATAAGCTATAATAACCGGACCCATACCCAAAACAGCCATAGCCATCCTGATTGTTTCACTGGGTATCTTCAGCTGTTCGGAGCCGGATGCTGAAATACCGGTACCCTGAAGACTGTTCAGCAAAAATTGAAGGTTCAGAATGACCTTGTACATATAATATTGAAGGCTTATCTTATTATCACTGGTAATTAATATCAGGCTCAAAAACCAGTCATTCCAGTATGCCAGTGTATTGAACAAAGCAATCGTTGCGATAACCGGAAGTGAAAGCGGATATACGATTCTCAAAAGTATTTTTAATTCTGATGCGCCATCAATTTTTGCCGACTCAAGCACCGAGTCAGGAATGGTATTTGAAAAGAAAGTCCTCATGAGAATGACAAAAAACGGATTGACAAGCATAGGGATAATTAAAGCGGCGATCTTATCCTGCAAGTGCAAAAATCTTGTGTATATGAGATAAAACGGAACGAGACCGCCATTAAAAAGCATAGTGGAAAATACATAAAAAGAAAAGAAATTTCTAAAAGGTAAATCCTTTCGTGAAAGGGGGTATGCATAAAGTGAAATAAGAATACAGCTTATAACAGTTCCGGTAATTGTGACGAAAACCGATATGCCATACGATCTGAGGATTTGCCCGCCGTCTGTAAACATAAATCTATAGGCCAGAAATGTGAAGCCCTGTGGAATGATACTATAACCGTTTCTGACTATTGCCGTTTCATTGCTGAAGGATGCTGATAAGACTATGAGCAGAGGCAGCAGGCACATAATTGAAAACAGAATAAAGATTATGTTAAGTATAGTATTTGAAATATCGGATATACTTGTTAGTTTTGTTGTTAGTTTTGATGATTTCATTATTGTCCCCTTTCATTATTCAATCAAAATAGTGAACTATCTTTCAAAATAGAGCGCTGTCTTTGTCGAGCTTTCTTACAACTAAATTCGTAACAAAAACAAGGATAAATCCAACGATTGCCTGATAGAAGCCTGCTGCGGACGACATGCTTATGTTGTTATTGCTGAGCAGCGCTCTGTATACATATGTATCTATTGTTTGTGTCACCGGAAACAATGTTCCGGATTGTAAAGGTACCTGAAAGAAAAGCCCAAAATCGGAATTGAATATCTTACCTATTCCAAGTATGGTTAATATTATGATTGTAGGTCTGAGAAAAGGCAGGGTAATATATCTGATTCGCTGAAACTTTGTTGCTCCATCTATATAAGCCGCATCATAATATTCGGTATTGAGCCCTGCTATTGCAGCAAGATAAATAACTGTACTGATTCCAAGAGACTTCCACAAGTGTACCAACGGAATTATAAAAACCCAGCTGGTTGTACTCTGATACCAGTTTACCTGGGGAATGTTTAAAAATGGCAAAATTACCTTGTTCATAAATCCGTTTTCAGGTGACAACAAGCCAAATACCAGGTAACTGACCAGTACCATTGATATAAAGTTCGGAAACAGCATAATTGTCTGGTATACTTTCGGAAATAACGTGCCTCTGATTTCGTTCAATAATATTGCAACCGTTACCGGAAAAACAATGTTCATAATCAGAAAAAGCAGGTTGAAACCGACTGTATTTCTGGTAATCAGCCATGCGTCCTGAGTAGTAAATAGATAATAGAAATTTGTCAGCCCTACCCATGGACTCCCAAAAATACCATCTACATAGTTTATATTCTTGAAAGCTATAAGAATTCCAAACATGGGGAGGTAATTGTTTATAAATATAAATAATATAGTAGGGAGCATCATCAGCAGTAAAGCTTTATATTTCAATATACTATATATGAAAGAATTTTTTTTGAACCTGTTTATATATGTATATGTCGGAGATGTTGCTGAATTTTGTTTCATAAGTAGTCCTCGCCTATTTCATAATTTTAATATAAAATTACTTATGTTAACCGTTCGTCTCAATATAATCATAATGCCTGTACAAAAATTAGTAAATTGATAAATATGTATTGTATTAAACTAAGCTTAAAAAATCATTAAAATAATATGTACCGCCTTCAATTATTTATACTTTGATTTTAATGCTCTGTAGCTCTTCGGCTAAAACCGTTCCTGCAATATTATTTAAATAGCAATAAATATTTTAAAAGTTGAACTATAAAAAGTTTATAAAAATACAAATTCGCTAATATACTTTCTGTTCCTACCGTTTATAATGAATAATATAAATTCATCTTCATCTATCGCTAAGGGGAATGCAATGGAAAATTAAGGTTTGAATCTTTCTTGCTTTATAAAGGGTGATATTTTAATAAAAGAATGGAGGAAGATATAATGCCGGCTGCGTACCAAAAAGAAATTCCATTTCCGGGTGAGATTTTTAAAGAATATACCTATGATGGAAAGGTATTCGGAGTATTGGATGCATATGCAAGTTTTCTTCCGTCGTCAGATGAAATAAGAATGCGGGAGCCTCCCGGAATGTCGAAATTTATCATGATTGACGATCTGGAGGATGCTGTGAGCGCCGAAGTCATAATCGAGTATTGGGGGGGTCACACCGGAACTACCGGACAGACTTTTAAAATTAATGGAAATGATCTTATGGATATACCCCAACCCGTTAATACTGAAACGGAGCCTCAATGCTATTATAGGACTGTACTTGGCACGCCTCCGGTTAAAATACCGCTTGGTTTCTTGAAAACAGGCAATAATCAATTTCAGTTTTTTGCGGGGAAACAAATCGAACGGTTAAATTTTAAATTTGGATTATATTGGGTATATTCATTTACTGTCCGTGTTTACTATTCAATTCACAAGCTCCATCCTGTCGGAGAAATTGGTATTGAATATAACGACTGTGAATCATGTTTTCCAAAACTGTCCGTAAGAATGCAGAACTCCGGTTGTGAGGTGAAGAGCGCTGATTTTCTGGGATTTTATGAAGATTTCGATTGGAGGGGCATGGGGAATTTTGAGCAGTGGCAGTACCAATACCGCTATGGAAAGCTTGACAAGCATATAGGGACGGTATTTGCCGGGCCTCTGGACATACTGTGGGATACTACGTGGATACCGGATCAGAACAAGCCTGTCAGGGTTTGCGCGCGCATAACGGATGCCGGTGGTATGAGTTATATGACAAATGAACTATCTTTTGAACTGTGCAGGAAAAACAGGTCGGTAAGGATTTTTAAAGCAGCTGATGTGCCCGAGGCCTTTGGATCACGTATCGGACAGAAGAAAATATGCAAAATTATAGTAGATGATTTGAAAAATGCCAAATCCGCACATATTGCTGTGTCTACCTGGTCTGCTGCCCATGCCGATGAAATTGGCTTGAATGACATCAAGCTTGTTGGTAATGTCGGGCTGGTACATGACTACAGTTATGACAGGATCCCGGTCTCTTTGGATATTGTAAAGCAAGGAGTGAATACATTTTATGTGTATTCGGAAACGGAGCATCATGCAGCTGAAATAAATTGGCCGGGCCCGGCGCTGATAGTTGAGTATGAAACAAAGTAAACAGATTTATTAAAATTGGAGGGTTTTATCAAATGAGCATTGCAAATGAAAAATGGGAACTGTTGATCCTGGACGGACTGGTGAAAGGATTAGATATTTCATGTCTTTCAGCAGGTGATATTGACAGGGATGGGAATAATGAGATCGTTGCGGGAGGAAATGGAGTTCTAAACTGGTATCGTCCGGAAACCTCTGAAAAAGGTTTTATTGCGGATGGCCATTTCCATGTAGGGATGGCGTTGGAGGATATTGACGGCGACGGGCTACTTGAGGTATTTGCGGGAAAGGAAACTGGACAAAATTCCGAAAGATGGATGCTTGTCTGGTACAAGCATGGAAAGGATCTGAACGGTCCATGGGAATGTCATGTTATAGATCCCCTATTTGAAGGAGGTCCGCATGATATTATATTCGCAGACATAGATGGTGACGGAAGGAACGAACTGTTAACGATAGCCTGTTACACTAAAACACCGGGTATTTATATATTCAAGCATGGAAAAGACATTACAGAACCATGGCAAAAATATGCAGTTTCCGAAGGTATCTTTACGGAAGGTTTAAGCGCAGCTGATGTAAATGGAGATGGGAAGCTGGAAATAGTTTGCGGTCCCGACATTTATTTTGCACCTGCAGACGGACCTTTTTCAGGACTTTGGAGCAGGCATGTATATGCGCCAGGCTTCAGAGAAATGTGCAGGACGGCAATGCTGGATATCACCGGCAACGGAAGGCCTGACATAATAATAACCGATTCGGAATATATGGATGGCACTTTTTCCTGGTTTGAAAACAGGATTCTTGAAGATCCGGTAAACCCGTGGATTGAGCATGTCATAGACCAGGGTTTGATTTATTCCCATTCTCTTACTGCCTGGTTTGATGAGAAGGATAATCAAATACATGTTTTTGTTGGAGAAATGCCGCGGGGAGGATGGGAGGCTCCGCGAAACTATGATGCCAGATTGATTGAATATATATCAAGCGACCGGGGCCTTTCCTGGAATGCGGATGTAATAAGCAAAGGAGAAGGCACTCACCAGGCTGTGGCATATGATATCGATCAGGACGGCGTACGTGAAATACTTGGAGAATCGCACGGAGGATATTGGCATAATCCAAAAGTTCAGATATGGAAAAAGAAAGAAAAGCTTACTCTGGATAAACGCTTCAAGCACAGCTTTATAGACCGGAGCAAGCCTGATACCGCAATAGATGTAATTATTGCCGATGTTGACGGCAATGGCTTGAAGGATATCATATGCGGGCCATGGCGGTATAAAAATCCAACATGGGAGCGCCGGACGATACCGGGAATATACCAGATAATAAGCGCTTATGACATTGACAATGACGGCAGGAATGAATTTATTGCGATAAAAAGAAACCCTGAGGCAGATCCAAAAGATTTTTATGCCGGGCTTACCAGCGAATTATGCTGGGTAAAGCCGGTAGATTCTGCCGGCGGAAAGTGGGAGGAGTACCCGATAGGCAAGGGAGACGGAGATTGGCCTCAAGGCTGTCTGGTTGCTCCTTTGCTGCCCGGCGGAAGGCTTGCTCTGGTGACAGGATACCATAATTCCAAGGATTTTCCGCCCCAGATATTTGAAATACCTGAAAACCCTATGACTTACCCATGGCCTAAAAAAGTTCTGGCTGACATTCAATATGGCGAGGAAATGCTGGCATGCGATATCAACGGCGACGGAATGCTTGATATTGCGGCAGGCTGCTACTGGATTCAGAATATGGGAGACGGCCGCTTTGTACCGCATAAAATTGCCGATGGTTTCGCTGCGGCGAGAATTGCCATAATGGATGTCAATGGCAATGGAAGACCTGATATAGTGATGGGCGAGGAAGTTCTTGATTACAGTACGAAATCTGTTCCCTATTCAAGGTTGGTATGGTTTGAAAATCCTGAAAATCCGGCAAAGGGACCATGGAAAATGCACGTCATCGATACTGTGCGCTGTGCACATTCCGTTGGGATTGGGGATCTGGACGGTGATGGCGAACCGGAAATCGTTATAGGCGAGCATGACCCATTCTGGCCATATAGAAGCAGGTGCAAGGTAATAGTATATAAAAAGGCGGATTCCCAGGGCAAAACATGGGTAAGCCACACCATTGACGACAGGTTTGAGCATCATGACGGTACCAAGGTATTTGAAATTGCCCCAGGAAGGATGGGCATTGTAAGCCACGGCTGGAGGGACAGTCTTTATCTTAATCTGTGGGAGGCTTATTAAAAATCCGGGCCCGAAAGATCAAAAAGCTTGTCAGCAACGAATAATGATACTCCTTTTAAGGCTTCTTCAATTTTTATATTTACCTTTTCATACCTGAGATTTTTCAAAAATAACTCGTACGCTCTCTTATTCGCTTCTTCCAAAGCAGTTTTATATATAAAATCACTTGTCAAAAGCAAATCACCGTTAATGATAATCCTTTGCGGATTAAACATATTAATAATATTTGCAAGCCCAATACCCAGGTATTCACCGCATTCCTTCAAAACTTCACTTACTTCACTATCGCCTTTTTCATATGCCTGCAAAATAAGTTCAAAACTTATGCTTGTATTTTTTTCATTCAATATACCCTCAAGAGTTTTACATTTTCCCTTCTGAAGCAGTTCATTGCATTGATTTACCACTGCATCAACAGAACACATTATTTCCAGACATCCCCTGTTGCCGCAGAAGCACAAGGGGCCATCCTTCTTGATAGTTGTATGTCCGAATTCACCAATTACAGCTTCATTAATCTTATGATCAAAAAAATTGATAATTCCTATGCCAAGTGTAAGGTCAAGGAATATTATATTCCTTTCATCCTCATTATTATAATTTCTCAGCTCCCATAACGCTTTTGTACGGGAATTGTTCTGTACAAAAACCGGAATATTAAAACTATTCTCAAAAAATTGCTTTAAGGATAAGCCTTTCCATCTCATACTGCTGGAAATCACCAGTTTTTCTCCATCCTGAACCAGCCCCGAGACCGCAATTCCAATTCCTGCAACATTATTACTTTCGTTCAGGATAAATCCGATTTCCCGTTTGATCAGGTTCATAATTTCAAAGTCCCTGGCAAGTCTGTTGATAGATATCTCTTTAATCTTTATGATTTCTCCGCCTAAGTCTGTTAAAGCAAGGTTTATATTGGAAGATTCAATATCAATAGATATGACCTTCATAGCTGAAGGATTGAATTTAATAAGTGTAGCTTTTCTCCCTACTTCCTTTGAATCTACCGTACCTACCTCAACAACAAGATTCTTCTCAAGAAGATGAGTAACTATATTTGTTATGGAAGACGGACTTAACCCGGTAATCTTTGCTATCTCAGGTCTTGCAACCGGTTCTTTTTGTCTGATGCAGTCAAATACCTTCAGCCTGTTTATTTTTTGCATCAGTTGTACATTACCGACAGCATTGTCAATTTTCAATTCAACTGTACTCCTCAATATTATTTAGGCAGCAAATAAACTAATATAATGATTATAACCTAAAAACTTGAGTTTTGTAAAACTTAAATTTTCTTGATTATTTATTTCCTGTATCATTCATCAAGGTAATCCCATTATTTCATTTTTTACATCAATAAAAGCATTTATTGCAAAATTCAGATCCTCCCTGGAATGTGCTGCGGATATCTGTGTCCTGATTCTCGCTTTGCCCAGAGGTACCACCGGATGGAAAAAGCCGACCACGTACACACCTCTCTCGATCATGCTTTTGGATATTGTCTGTGTTAATAAAGCATCACCAATCAAGATCGGAACAATCGGATGAATACCGCTACTTATCTGAAAGCCGGCTTTTATCATTCTTTCCCTATAGTATACAGTGTTTTCGAAAAGTCTATCCCGCAAACTTATTGATCCGGATAACAGCTCTAAAACCTTTAAAGAAGCTGCAGCAACTGAAGGAGCAAGTGTATTCGAAAACAGGTACGGGCGGGATCTCTGACGCAGCAAAGAGACTATTTCCCTCCTCCCGCTGATATATCCGCCGCTTGCACCCCCAAGCGCTTTTCCAAGGGTTCCGGTGATCATATCAACCCTTCCCATTACATTACAGTATTCATGAGTGCCACGGCCGGTTTTTCCCATAAACCCTACTGCATGGCTGTCATCTACCAAAACAAGTGCATTATGGCAATCGGCAAGATCACATATATCTTTCAAATTCGCAATAATCCCATCCATGGAGAAAACCCCATCCGTAGCAATTATTTTATACCTTGAATTCCGTGCTTCTTTGAGCTTGTTTTCCAGATCACCCATATCATTGTTTTTATATTTAAAGCGTTGTGCTTTGCAAAGCCTGATACCATCAATAATACTTGCATGGTTGAGTTCATCGCTGATTACCGCATCCTGTTCATTAAGCAGTACTTCAAATACACCACCGTTAGCGTCAAAACACGATGAGTAAAGTATGGTGTCATCAGTTTGAAGGAATTCGGAAATCTTCACTTCAAGCTGTTTATGTATTTCCTGGGTACCGCAAATGAACCTTACTGAAGAAAGGCCGAAACCCCATTTGTCCAATCCCTCCTTTGCGGCGTTTATAACTTCAGGATGGTTGGATAAACCGAGATAGTTGTTTGAGCACATATTAAGCATATTCTCTCTTCCTGCCAGGTTTATCCTGTTACTCTGAGGTCCTGAGAGAATTCCTTCCATTTTCCATAGCCCGTTTTTTTTAATATTTTCAAGTTCTGATCCATAATAAGCAAGAGCTCCGCTATCCATAAGGCTTCAACTCCATCACGTCATATTTTTGATTAGATTTTAAATCTGTAGTGCTAAAGCCAATTAAGAATAACCTTACCTGAGTTTCCCGACAACATAGCCTCAAAACCTTTTTCAAACTCTGAATAATGATACTTGTGCGTGATTACCGGTGTGATGTCAACACCTGATTGAATCAATACTGACATTTTATACCATGTTTCATACATTTCTCTGCCATAAATACCTTTTATGGTAAGACCATTGAAAACAATCTTATCCCAATCAATCACCGTACCCGGTTTTTGAATGCCAAGCAACGCTATTTTCCCTCCGTGGCACATGGAATTTACCATGGTGTCAAATGCTTTACCGCTTCCTGACATTTCAAGACCTACATCAAAGCCTTCCTTCATTCCTAATATTTTCATCGCATCAGTAATGTTATCCGTCCTGATGTCTAAAGCAAGGGTTGCGCCCATTTTTTTTGCCAATTCAAGCCGATAAGGGTTCATATCTGTAATCACTATATATCTGGCACCGGCATGCTTCGCTATAGCAACCGCCATAATACCGATAGGCCCTGCTCCGGTAATGAGGACATCTTCTCCAAGCAAATCAAATGAGAGTGCGGTATGTACGGCATTTCCGAACGGGTCGAAGCAACTGATAACATCCATGGGTATGGAAGGATTACAGTGCCATACATTCGTTACAGGAATTGAAATATATTCGGCAAAGGCTCCAGGCCTATTCACACCGACACCACTGGTATTCATGCACAGGTGCCGACGGCCGGCAAGGCAGTTTCTGCAAAGTCCGCATACAAGGTGCCCCTCTCCGGATACAATATCCCCGATTTCATAATCATGTACGTTGCTCCCTATTTCTTCTATTGTACCTGCAAACTCATGTCCGATGGTCATCGGAACAGGGATCGTCTTTTGTGACCATTCATCCCAATTATAAATGTGAACATCAGTACCGCAGATAGACGTCTTGTGTATTTTGATAAGTACATCGTTTATACCCGTTTCCGGAACTGGAACCTCATCAAGCCATAAACCCGTCTTCCCATATTTTTTTACCAATGCCTTCATTGATTTATTTTTTAGCGATTTATTCTTAAGCATTTTCCGCCCCCATATGATTTTATTCAAGGAATGCTTCTTCGCTGTCTATCTCATAACAGCCGTTTCACACTCTATACCCGTTTCCGACTTTCCTGGCAGCATTTTTGATTCCCGCAATAATCGCATCCAGGTCATCCTTTGTCAGTCTTGGATGTTGAGGAGTATTCAGTTCTCTTTTATAAAAGAAATTTTCAGCTATAGGACAGATATCCTGTTTATAACCCATCTTTTTCAACCCGGTAAAATGATAAGTAGGCTGATAATGGAGTATCCCCTGAATGCCTTCCTCTCTGTACAATACTCTCAGAAAATCATCCCGGCCTGCTCCAAGCTCTTTCTCTTCAACGCATACGGTATACAGATGAAAAATATGCCTGCAATTTGAGTCTACATAAACCGGTGTGATCCCTTTGATTCCCTTCAAGCCTTCATTAAGGTACTTTCCGTTCTCAATTCTCTTTGCATTCAGCATTTCAAGCTTCTTCAGCTGGGCTATGCCGACAGCAGCCTGGGCTTCATTCATCCTATAGTTATTTCCCCATTTGCCGTCAAAATCAACTACATCGAAATGTGAAGGAATCCAGTAATCAGTTTGATCTTTCCAGTGATCGAGGCTCATACACCTTAGATTCTCTATACCATGCGCATATCTGTCGCTGTTGCAGGTGATCATTCCGCCTTCACCAAGAGTTGTCATGTTTTTCAACGAATGAAAGCTGAAGCAGCCGAAATCGCCAATCGATCCGGCTTTTCTCCCTTTGTACGTTGCACCGGGAGCATGGGCACAGTCTTCAAGAACAACCAGGTGATTTTTGTTGGCTATCTCCATTATCGGATCCATGTCAACCATCTGACCGCCATAATGCACTACATAAATCGCTTTGGTACGATTCGTAACCTTCTTTTCTACTTCCTTAGGATCAATGTTGAAGGTCTTCGGATCTATATCTGCAAATACAGGTGTTGCGCCTTCTTTTAAAACAACCAGCGATGTCGCGATAAAAGTATTTGGGGTTACAATAACTTCATCCCCCGGCCTCAAGCCAATAACCTGTGAACATACATGCATGGCCGTCGTGCAGTTTGACACTGCAAAAGCATATTTTGTGCCTGTGTATTCAGCAAAGTTTATCTGAAATGTTTGGACCTGCGGGCCCATTGTCTGTGAATCCTGCTTCATTGCAGTATGTACGCCATCGAGCTCATCCTGGTCATAGATACTTCCGAAAAAAGAATAGGGTACCTTCAGTACTACTCCTTCGTCAACTTTATAACTGCTGGTAATACCGCCTTCAGATTCCTTTCCTACATTAGCCTTACTCATATAAA
Organism: Ruminiclostridium sp.; assembly: GCA_012027035.1. Taxonomy (GTDB): domain Bacteria; phylum Bacillota; class Clostridia; order Acetivibrionales; family DTU013; genus MnB-11. The sequence goes on from VEPD01000034.1 coordinate 16,116, forward strand.
CCAAGCCTCCTAACTTAATGCTTCTAATATGTTAATATTAATTTATTTATTGCTTAAATTAATTATAATCCAAAAAGGTCTTTGCTTTCAATAGAATAGATAAATATTTTTTACATTTCCATCAGTACTATAACGTAAACTTCATTATTGAATCGGCATTTATGCGCCTCGCAGAAATATTGCGAATGCTTCAACGCACTATTTCTGTGGGGATAAATTGGTTGTTTACGCTGTAGTATCAGGAGTTTCACCCAAACATACCAAATTAATCACACTTTAGCAAAATGCCCATACCGATGCCAAAGGGAAGTAATTTGTAGTCATCTGTGAAGCCTGAAAAATCAATGAATGTACCCGGACCCACAGAGATGTTGTTTTCAATATCACTGATCCAGTTCGGACCCATCAGGTTGAAAAGTGTAGTGGATGCTTCAATGCGAATTTTATTGGCGCCGGCTTTGATATATTTGGAAATATCAAACATCCAGGGCTTAAAATAACCTGTACCTGCTTCCAGTCCATTAATAAAAACTTTAACACTGGCGGCTTCCACATTGCTTAGCTTAAGGAAAACTTTACCTGTCAGCTTTACAACCTCAAAGATACCGCTAAACTCAGCCTTTCCTGCATAAAAGGGATAACCCGAAAGAGTAAGATCAGCCGCAAAGGGTTGGCTAACAGGTGCATCCAGCATAAAGCCGGATACCGGTTCGCCTATAACACTGAAGCAGCCGACCAAATAGACAGCTTCCAGTTCAGTGGGACGATGGTTTTTAAAGTCAGCCAGCCTGCAGTGAGAGCCAGGCCCTGTGATGTTGTTTACTTTTTCACCTTCCAGTACCAGTATATTTTTCCCTGCAATTATACCTTCAAGCGGTACTTTGGTAAAGTTTATATCCTTCCACGACTTAATTGCATCATAAGCAGCAGACTCTCCCATCTGCTTTGCAGCTTTTTGCTTTTTCCCGTTAAGTGTAATGCATTTTAAATTTTCAGCTACCTCAATCACAACAGTTATTGAATCAGGAATATTTTTTATATCAAAGGTGTATTCTGCTTTGAATGGAGTCCCGTCAGGCAGTTTATAAAATATTTCATGCCATGCAAAGGATACATGCCGGTTATCCAATAATTTCTCCCCATTAACATAAAGTGTCGCTTTATTCAATGGAATCACATTATTCTCCATAAGCTTTACATTCCAATTCCGGACACACCCCAGAACCTCGTAGTTCTTTTCAAATTCGATCCCGCTGCCCAGATAAGCCGGGACCGGCATGACCGGCGCATTGTTTGATCCGAATGAAAGCGCAAAGCTTCCCGCAGGATGAAGAGTACACTGTATAGTCACTTTGCCTTCTGCATGTTTGCAGGGAATTTTATAGGTTTCACCGCTCATCAGGTCCAGCAACTGTGGAATACCCTCTTCTATCACACGCAACTCTAGTTCAATTTTGCGTTGATGGTCAGTATTAGCTATCAGAAAAATACTTCCGTCTTCTGTAATTCTTTGCTGGCATATGACCTTCTCTGCATTCTTGCCCGTAGCTAAATCAATTATACGCACACGGTTCTTGTAGAGGCTATCCAGTAGCTGGATGGCAGCTGTCACATTCTTGACTTTGATAACATCTTCAGGTAATGCAAGATCAGTCTCAATGCCATCAATCCGGTCAGGTATCCTGCTTATGAATATTATCCGGTCAGGGCCGGCCGCTTTGGCAAAATCTTTTAAAAGCTTGAGCGTATAGGCTCGAAGAGTTAACATCGGAGGGACGACCACAGTGGAATATGAATGACAGCCGATAATTAGTTTATCGCCTTCTACCCTTGCATTTTCCTCCATCAGGATTTCATCGCCATAATGGAAATCCAGCTTGCTTGCTATCAACTGATTGGACAGAGTATTAAAAGGCTTGTCGTATGTAGACTTGATTTGAATAAAGTCATAGCTTTCCGGATTATACCCTGCATCTGTTCCACCATCCAATGGAGAATATTCACTCCATGCACTGGCAATGGGATGGAGCAGCAGGATGTCGACGGCCCGCCTGCCTTGAACTGCCAAATAGCTCAAGCGGGCAGTGTAATCGGCAAATTTTCTTTCGTCCTCCCACCATGGCTGCTGTATGAACAGGTTAGGAGGATAATCTCGCTTTCTTTCACCTCGCATGGAGTAATGTGAGATATGGGAATTTACAAAGCTGATCCCCAGTACAGCCTGCCAGTCTGTTATCCACTTACGGTGCAAAAAGGAAGACTGCTGTCCGATAAAGGCAAAAGCCTCGCAAAGGGTTCTTTCCTTTCCAAGCTGGTCTGCTGCTGAAGTCAGCTGCTTGACAGTCACAAGCTGGTTTATGTTTCTGAAGCACTTGTCAATGCCCGGCCAGTGCATAAATTTGTAATGCGGCATGGCAGCGCCTGTCCACTGGGTCTGGGAAATCAAATTATCCTCCGCCATATAATGGCCGGTCAACTTCAGGTTATTTTTATCACACCATTGGTAATACTGCATTGAGAAGCTTTCGATATACAGCCGGGTAGCCGCGTCATAAAAATCAAATCGAATTTTCCGGTAGTCTCCGGTTGAATAAAAAAGCTTCTCCA
>VEPD01000115.1 GCA_012027035.1 Ruminiclostridium sp.
CTTGCTGCAAAAGGATACGATCCGGAAGACGCACGCGATTATGTAGTGGCGGCATGCTGGGAATATATAATACCCGGGAAAGGTATGGAGATACCTAACATAGAAGCACTGTCTTTTACTAAAGTGATTGACGGCTGTCTCCATAACGATTTGCCGAACTGCGCCGATTTTCCATCCTTTATGGAGTGCGTCGACAAGGGGATCGCAAAGGAAACAGGCAGCATTATGGAGAGCATAAGGAATATTTATATTGAGCCGGCCCCTTTCCAGTCGGTATTGATGGATGGTTGTTTAAAAAGGGCCAGGGATATATCCGAAGGGGCAAAATACAACAATTATGGGCTCCATGGCACAGGGATAGCCAATGGGGCGGATTCTCTGGCGGCAATAAAAAAATATGTGTTTGATGAAGGAGTGATAAGTCCCAGGAAGTTGATAGACGCTGTCGATGCCGATTTTGAGGGATATTACAGCCTCTGGACCAGATTGAGGTATGAGACGCCGAAGATGGGAAATGACGACGGGTACGTCGATGATATGGCAGTTGATTTGACGAATATGTTTGCCGACGCCATGGAGTCGGTGAGGAATGAAAGGGGCGGGTGTTTCAGAGCGGGCTCCGGGACGGCCATGTATTATCTCTGGCATGTAAAGGAGATAGGCGCATCGCCTGACGGCAGGAAAAAAGGAGAGCCTTTGCCGGCTAATTTTTCTCCCTCTTTGCATGCAAAACTAAGAGGCCCGGTTTCAATCATCAAATCTTTTTCCAGGCCCGATATGAAAAGGATAATAAACGGGGGGCCGCTGACCCTGGAATTACACGATACGGTGTTTCGCAACGAAGAAGGCGTCAAAAAGGTGGCGCAATTGGTGAAATCATACATGGACATGGGGGGCCAGCAGTTGCAGCTCAACGCCGTAAACAGGGAAGTACTGCTGGATGCGCAGAAGCATCCGGGGCTATATAAGAATCTCATCGTCCGTGTATGGGGCTGGAGCGGATATTTCGTTGAACTGGAAAAGGAATACCAGGACCATATTATAAAGCGGACTGAATTTAAGATTTAAGTCTGCGCTTCGGGAGGTAATTATGAACAGATTGAAAAAAATGGTTGAAAAGAGCACTAATATTTATTATGTTGACAGGCATGGAGATGACAACAATCCAGGGACGCTGGTGTCTCCGTGGCTTACGATTCAGAAGGCGGCGGATTCTGTGGCTGCCGGTGACACCGTCTATGTCAGGGCGGGAACCTACAGTGAGAAATTATCGATAACCAGGTCGGGTAGTGCGGGAAACATTATTACATATTCGGCATACCCTGATGAAACCGTTGTTATTGATGGAAATAACGTACCGCCTGTAGATGACTGGCAGGGTCTTGTAAATATTTCCGGTTCTTATATTGCTTTCCTGAACTTCCGGGTAATCAACTCAAGATGGGCGGGCATATTTGTTGAAAATGCGGATAACGTCATAATCCAGGGAAACTATATCGCCGAAACAAAAAGCGCGGGTATCCTCTGCCGGCAGGGAACAAATTACAAGATCCTCTATAATGAGTTATACCATACGTCAGGCTATTATGTCCAGGCAAAAGGTGATTCAAGCGACAGCCAGGAATCCATTTCAATTCAGAACGAGATCGATGGCTTTGAAGTAGCATATAACTATTTGCATGATGTTGGCATGGGCGGCAGGCAAGGGTGTGAAGGGATTGATACAAAAGCCGGCGTAAGGAACGGGTCGGCTCATCACAACCGTATTATCAATGCCCGGAGCGTGGGTATATATGTAGATGCATGGGATACTTATGCTGATAATATCGATGTCTATGATAATTTTATTTCAGACAGCCCTTCTTCGGGAATATCCGTCTCCGCCGAGGATGGGGGTACGGTCAATGGAGTCCGCATCTATAATAATATTGTTACCGGCGTCAACTGGGGCATGATGCTTCCTGCATATGACGGCTCATCGGGAGGGACGCTGAAAAATGTCAGCGTGGTAAATAATACAATATATAATAATAACAGCGGCCCGGACAAGTTTGGGATTTGGATTGGCGCGTGGCAGCCGACATATATCGACGGACTTTATGTAAGAAACAACATTATCAGCCGGAATATCAACAATCAAATAAGATACACAAATCCTGAAAGACACAGCAATATAGTAGTGGAGCATAACCTGATCGATGGTTCAAGCGATCTGTGGGGAACGGATTATGTGATGGGGGATCCGCATTTTGTAAATCCATCCGGAGGAGACTTCCATATCGGTAGTTCTTCGCCTGCCAGAGGCCGCGGGACTTCAACGGGATTTGTCCCTGTCGACGACTATGACGTCAACATCAGACCGCAGGGAGCCGCTTATGATATCGGCGCTTTTGAGTATATATATAAGGAGGACAAAGCATGAAAGACGCAACAAGAATACTGAAAAGGCACTCTGGAAACCCGCTCATACAGATCGGCGACCACCCGGGAGTCGCCCAGATCTACAATCCTTCACCCGTTATGTACAATGGGGAGACGATACTTCTTGTATCGGTAGTCGATCACAAGACGGTAAAAACAGGAAGGGATGTAGGCCAGACAAGAATTGCAAGAAGCAGGGACGGAATTCATTTTGAACTGGGCAGAGAGAATTTCATCGATATGGGGACAATGCAATACCCCTACAATCTTACAAAACATTTTATTGATAACAGGGTGACGAAAATCGGTGATACATATTACATTATAACCCCTGTAATGATGGATGGATTTGACAGCCCGGTAGGCGTACTTGGCAAGACCGGGGATTTTGCATCATATGAGCGGATAGAGATTATCACGCAGCCAAGGAACAGGGGCGCCTCGCTTTTTCCCGAAAAAATCAACGGCAAATACTATAAACTGGACAGACCCGGCGGGGGAGACGGCGGAAACGGAGATATATGGATAAGCGCGTCACCCGACCTTGTCCATTGGGGAGAGTTCAAGCCCGTATTGGCCGCCAACTATAAGTTCTGGAACATGATGAAGATAGGCCCTACGCCGCCGATCAAAACCGATAAGGGATGGCTTGACATCATACACGGAGTCTTTACACCGGCAGGAGGCACCTATTACTATATCGGCGCCATGCTCCTGGATCCGGAGCAGCCCTGGAAGGTTATCGGAAAAACCAGCAGTTATCTGCTGAAGCCGGAAATGGACTATGAAAGATATGGAAACTGCGACAATACCGTTTTTCCCTGCGGGGCAATTGCAGACTGTGACAAGGACGAGCTGCGGCTGTACTACGGCGCCTGCGATTCCTGCATATGCCTGGCGACCGGCAGCTTGAGCGAAATAGTTGAAGCCTGCCTGCAGGAGATATGAAAGTAATATCTCTAAAAAATGTTGTGAATATATGATTTTAATTAACAAGGAGGTTTTTGATATGAAAGTATTTGACGTACACATGCACATTGGAGAAGGGCCGGTTAATAAAAATGATTTTGCGGGTAAGTTGAAAACTGCCGGTGTAGACGGAGGGGCAATATTATCACAGCCGCCGTCATCCTTTATTCACGGGGGAAAACTTAGTACTGCGGAACGGCTGGACAACCTCTTTTTATGGGCTGATTCCGGCCCCGCTTTGTACCCTTTTTTCTGGGTGGATCCTACTGAAGAAGATGCCGGTGAGCAGGTGAAAACGGCATGCGGCCGCGGGGTATCCGGCTTCAAGATTATCTGCAATCACTTCTATCCGGGCGATGACCGTGCCATGAAAATATATAAGCTGATAGCAAAAGCCGGGAAGCCTGTTCTTTTCCATTCAGGTATCTGCTGGGGTGGGCAGGTTTCATCAAAGTATAACCGCCCTTCGGAATTTGAAGCGCTCATAGAGGTTGACGGGTTGAAGTTTGCCCTTGCCCATCTATCGTGGCCGTGGAGCGAAGAATGTATTGCAGTTTACGGGAAATTCCTGGATGCCTACAGCAACCGTCCGGATCTTTCGGTTGAAATGTTCCTGGACATTACTCCCGGTGACTTCAGTGAAGCACGCAGGGATATACTGGAAAGATTATTTACCATCGGGTATGAAGTATCCAACAATATCCTGTACGGGACCGACCGCTCGGTAAACAATTATGACTTCGAATGCGCAAAGAGATGGATCAAACGTGACAATGAAGTATTCACCAGGCTTAAACTTGGCAATGAAGTCCTGGAAGGAATATATTCAGGAAATTTAATGCGCTTTTTGGGTATTTTACCAGGCCAATCCGGACATTAAGGTTACTCTGTTTATGAGGAGCAAATTATGCCTGATATAGTCAGAAATTACAGGAAGGCCTCAAAGGATATTCTGAATGCCTTCAGCTTAATGAATGCCGCTGCGCTTCATGAGTCTATGGGGAAAGCAGGGGCTCTGTCCGGTGGCATAAAAGCTGTCCGACCGGGCGCCAGAGTCTGGGGCAGCGCCCTGACGGTCCAATGCAGGCCGGGGGACAATCTGCTGATTCACAAGGCGCTAAGCATATCTGAACCCGGTGATGTCCTGGTGGTGACAACCGGCGGCTATACGGAGGCCGGCATCTGGGGAGAGATAATGACTGTTGCAGCCATGGTCAGGGGAATAAGCGGTCTGGTTACGGACGGTTCGGTCAGGGATACGGCGGCTATACAAGAGCGGGGATTTCCTGTTTTTTCACGGGGCATATCCATAAAAGGGACTGCCAAGCTGGCTCCCGGTAAAATAAACAATCCAATAGTCATAGGCGGAGTGACGGTTAACCCGGGGGATATCATTTTCGGCGACGATGACGGATTGGTGGCCATACCGCCGGATAAAGCCGAGGAAGTGCTGATAGCCGCCAGACAGCGGGAGGACAGGGAACGCATAATCATGGAGAGATTGGAAAGCGGAGAAACCACAATGGATTTATTGGGGCTCAACGAAGCTTTCAAGAGGCTGGCGCTCACTGAAGAATGATAATGACTGATACAAAAGAAACAGGAGGAAAAAGGGATGAAGGCGGCAATAAAATCAGGCATGGAAAAATTTGAAATCAGGGAGTTTCCTGCTCCTGAAATCAATGACGATGAATGTCTGGTAAGGGTTAAATATTGTGCAATCTGTGTCTGGTGCTATAACGAATGGCTGAGGGACGGGACCGACGATATATATGGGCCGGGACTTACCGGCCATGAGGTATCGGGGATCATTGAAAAGGCAGGTCCGAAGGTAAAGGGTTGGAAGGCCGGAGACGAAGTCCTGGTATACGACGCCCTGCACTGCGGCGTATGTCCGGAATGCGCCTCGGGAAGAGAGACGTACTGCCGGGACGTCAGAAGCCTGCACAAGGGGTACGCCCAGTATCTGGCGGCGCCTGCAGCCAATTTGTTTGCTGTGCCGGAGGGGATAAAGCTTGCTCCCGCTTCATTGATCACAGATATGGTAGGGACGTCGATGCATGCGATAAGGAGGGCTTTTTCCGTCGACCTGGGCCGGGATACTGTTACGGTATGGGGATTGGGTCCGGTTGGCCTTTTCGTTGTGCAGGGACTTCGGACATTCAAGGGGGTCAAAAAAATCATCGGATTGGATCCGGTGGAAAGCAGGAGAAAATTAGCGCTTGAATTAGGTGCTGATGAAGTGGTGGATACTATCGGAGAGGGTGTGGAAGAAAGGCTTTTGTCGGAGAACGGCGGAGCAGGCGTCAATTACGCCTTTAACTGCGTCACGGCGCCGAAAGCCATTGAAACGGCCTATAAGTCCCTTAGGCTGAATGGGTATCTTATGAATATAACAGGCAGTATTAAAACAGCGGATATGATGGAGAAAAGAGTTGACGGGAGCTGGTATTTCTTCAAAAAAGAATATGAAGAAAACGTACGGCTGGTTCTGGAAGGTAAAATCAGGCTTGACCCGGTTATCTCACATATTTATCCGTTGTCCGGAATCAACGATGCGATGGAGATGCGCTCGAAGCACCCGGATAAATCCCTGAAGGTATTGATTGATTGTACATAAGTCCGATTCACCAAATATTAATTGTTCCTAAATATGGCAGAGGAGAAAATGATTTATGAATTCCATATATTTTGACCCCTATGTCGGGACAAAAGACCGCTATTCCGCGGAAGAAATCATAAGGGCGGTGGCTGCGGCCGGATACGACGGGTTCAATTTGCCCAATGAACAGGTATTTCACGACAATGAGAATAAAATAAAAACAAGTGTAATCAAACAATTGTCCCGCCAGCTGGGGCTGCAAGTGTATTCGATTCTTGTATGGGGGCCTTCTCTTACCGATGTTTCCGTTGGTTTTGACCATATCCTGCGGCACTACCGGTACATCTTTGACGTCTGCGCGGAACTGGATATACTGTATATAAGCATCTGGCCCGGTTTCAGGGGCGCTCCGAAAAAAGAGGCTTTCAGCAAGCTGGTAGATAACCTTACACAGTTGGTTCCTTTGGCGCAAAGAGAGGGCAGGAAGCTGGTTGTAGAATTCCAGCCGAAGGATGCGCTGGTGGAAAATGTTTCCCAGGCGCTTGAGCTGGTGGACCTGGTATCGCCTGATTTGAAGATAACCTGTGATACGACGCACCTGAGCAATGCCGAAACGGATTTGTACGGTTCCATCCTTAGACTGAAGCCGTGCCTGGGCGACGTTCATATATCGGGGCGGCGCCGTAATGATCCTGTTTCGGATCCATGTGATTTCGATGCTATTTTCAAAGCTTTGAAAGCCATTGATTATAAAGGCCCGTTTTTGGTCCAGTATCATCTGGAAGACGACATATCTTCTATAAAAGAAAGTTATTTATTTACAAAAGAATTGATACGGAATAAACTATATACAATGAAAAAAAGATTTTAGTTTTTTCATCTTATTACATCTGGTGACTGTTGCAAAAAATCTAATTACTCCTTATACAAAATATTTTTTGCAACATATAGCAGGGAAATAAAAAAATTGCCCTGCTGATACTATAGCGTCAATTTCATTATAATATCGGCATTCATGCGCCTTGCAGAATTAGTGCGAACGCTTTGATGTTCTATTTTTGCAAGGATGAATTGATAAATGGCGCTGTAGTACTAAAGGACAATCTACTAACCTTTATTTTATTTCCACCTAGTCTTTATATGGTCCGCAGTTGTTATTGTTACCGAAAATACCGGGGAAAATTAAAAGTACAACAATAATTATCACTACGATCCAGATCCAGTCGAAGCCCCCGCATCCCAAGAATCCGCCTCTTTCATTTTCTGACATGCCCTTCACTCCTTTCACATTACATTTAAAATAAAATTATTACATCTCATTAGTTACAGTTCCCTTTGATCCGTTGCCCCAAAACAGTAATAAAAATACGAGTATAAAAAACAGGATTCCACAATCGTTAAAAATGTTTCCTAAAAATGCTTTGTTTGACATTATTCTTGCCCCCTTCTTTACTAAAGTCGTTTCTATTTTCTCTGTACTATATCATATTCATTTATGTGTTCTTGTGTTACCGAAAAAGTACCGTGCAATACTGCTGTAAAAAACAGCAGCCACCCTGTCAGGTGGCCCCGGTTCCAGCACCAATGTATACTTGCCGTTTTTGGTATGTCCTGTTATTTAGCATAAGTTATCATTGGGATTGAAGAACAGAAGCAGGAATAAAATGATGAAGAACAATATTGCGCAATTGTCACCTAAAAAATTGCCTATACCTCTTTCTGACATAGTAGATGACCTCCTTTCGACCTGAGAGTTAACATAAATTTTGCTGCTAATTCAATTTATTCTTCTGGTGTAAAAAGTGTTACATTTAGTTTTGCAATCTATTTTTTCTTTGGGTGTTCTGCAAACACGGGATTGTCTTCAAGAGTACGTTTTCATACTATGATATTATATCCGATTTATCTTAAGAGGGTGACAGTTTAAATCCGATATATAAAATATGGCTTTAAAACAATAATAAAATATTGTATCATAGTATGGAAAGGAGGGACGGAAGATTGACTGCAAAACCGGGAGATGTTGTCGTTATCCGACATTACACAATGATTAACATTTTTAAAAGTTTGATTATGGAAGTGGGAGAAAAATCTTTAGGAATAAAGATTTCAAAGGAGCATTCCAAAGCCTGCTTTTCCGTCGGTGATCCTATTGTGCTTGCATTTCCGGATAACGCAAATATCAGGATATCAGGGGGAAGGGTGGATTCCTATATTCGAGGAGATGGAATTCTCCAAGTCCGGCTGGATATTCATACGGTAAAAAACGACCTCCGGCGGTACGATCGGACGCCTGTCTCCAATTATGCAGACGTCAGGATGAGAGACACAGGCAAAAAGTTCCAGGTATTGATAAAAGATATAAGCTTTTATGGCTTGCTGATTTTTACGAAAGAAGACATGAAGAAGGGGCAACAGATGGATGTGGACGTCTTTCTTGACAGGGATATCATATCCTTCGATGCAGAGGTGATCCGGAGGCTTCAAGGCGACGTACATATGGAGTATGGCCTTAAGATACTTCACAAGGGCCCGCTGGTTTACAACCATATTCAGGATTATGTCAGAAAATCTCACGATGAATTGGTAAATTCTTTTTACCGCAAATAGATGCGATAAAGTGCCCAATAGCCTTGTACAGCAGTATGTACCGGGTTTATTTTTTTGTACGCCTGTTTTTACCTTTTATAGGTAAATTATTTTTCTAAATTAATTGACAAAATTATGTATATATGGTTATAATATTACATAATACAAAAACATGGAACGATAGTATGATATATGGGAAAAATGGCTGTTTATTTTAATATGATTGGGGTGGGTTATTGGGAAAGCTGACTCTTGTGATTGCCGACAAAGATGAAAATTATCTGAGCCACCTGGGGAACTATATAATGGTACACTACTCAGGGAGATTCAGCCTGCATTTGTTTAGTTCATTTGAAGACTTGAGCCTGTTTCTGGAATCAGCAGGGAAACATGCGGATATATTGCTTTACGGCTGTTCTTTTCCGGAGGAAGCTATAGTATCGGAAAAGGTCCATACGATGATTCGATTGTCTGAAAATAATACTTCTCATTCAGATGAAGATGCGAATACAATTTTTAAATACAGACATACGGAAAGACTGATCCAGGATATTCTTCATACTTACTCTAAAAGTAGCGCCGGCACATTCATACCGGACGGCAAAGCATCAGCCGGTATATGTGCTGTCCATTCTGCCTCCGGAGGTACAGGCAAGACTTGTATTGCGGCGGGGCTAAGCATGTTGGCTGCACGGCGGGGTCTTAAATGCCTATATCTGAATTTTGAAAGTACGCCTTCTACTTCCTTCTATTTCAAAGGGCAATCGGAAAGGTCTCTTTCAGATGTCATATATTATTTGAAAGAGAGAGGGGATAACCTGGCAGTAAAGCTGGAGAGCGGGCGCTGCTGCGACCCTGCAAGCGGAGTGCATTATTTCCTTCCCCCCGAAAGCGCTTGTGAATTTGATGAATTGACTGGGGAAGATATCGATTTATTTATTGGTACCATACGGTCTTCGTCCCTGGCCGACATTATTTTTATCGATTTGCCTTCGGGATTAAGCCGGAGAAATAAACTGATACTGAAGTCATGTGATAAAGTAATTGAGATATGCGAACATAGGGCTTTTTCGAGATACATGAAAGGAGTGATGGAAGGAGACCCCGGAACTGGCGGATCAGAGGAGACGAATGAATTTTCATCCAGGACATTTCACATACTTAACAAGTATTCGGAAAATGCGTCCTGCGATTGGTATGAGAAGAAAAACAGCGGCAAGTTCTGCTGTATAATAGGAGATTCCGAAAAACTCAGGTTCAACCGTGGAGAAAAACTCCTGATTGATTTAGATCAGTCATTTTCGGCGTCTCTTGGGAAGCTTCTCGATTTAATTGCCGCCGGTGGCGGTGTTGAAAGATGCAGGTCTGCCGGAGGTGTTGCATTTGTCTGAGGTTAAGTTATTTGACAGGGACAGGCTGGTAAAGGATGTACGTGCTGCAGTTTCTGAAAGTATGGATATGAACAGGGATTTTTCTGATGAAGAAATCAGGGAACTCATTAAAAAAGCTGTATTCCGCCGATCCCGGGAGCAATATATCGAACTGAACGAAAAAAGGGAAATAATAGATGCGGTTTTCAATTCGATGCGGCGGCTGGACATACTACAGCCGATAATTGATGACAAGGAAGTTACTGAAATAATGGTGAACGGACCTGACGCCGTGTTTGTTGAAAAGGAGGGAAGGATATCCGGTCTGAATGTCAGGTTTGAAAGCTGTGAAAAGCTTGAAGACGTCATACAATCCATTGTATCAAGGACCAACAGGACGGTCAATGAATCTGCACCTATTGTAGACGCAAGGCTGCCTGACGGTTCGAGAGTCAATATAGTGCTTAGGCCTGTGGCGCTGAACGGGCCGATTATGACTATAAGGAAGTTTCCCTCAAGCCCCTTGAGTATGGAGCAGCTGGTGAATATGGAATCATTGACCCGGGAGGCAGCAGATGTGTTGTGCAGTCTGGTTAAAGCCAGATACAACATTTTTATATGCGGTGGCACGGGCAGCGGGAAGACAACATTTCTCAACGCTCTTGCAGGTTATATCCCCGGAGACGAGAGAATAGTGACCATAGAAGACTCTGCGGAGCTTCAGATTAACAATATAGAGAACCTTGTAAGGCTGGAAACAAGGAATGCAAATACTGAAGGAAAAGGCCAGATAACCATCAGGGAACTCATCAGAACTTCTCTGCGAATGAGGCCTGAAAGGATAATTGTTGGAGAGGTACGCGGCGCCGAGGCTTTGGATATGCTTCAAGCTATGAATACCGGACACGATGGTTCCATATCCACAGGCCATGCAAATTCGCCTTCAGACATGTTGAGCAGGTTGGAGACAATGGTACTGAGCTCTGCACCGCTCCCGCTTGAGGCAATACGCCGGCAAATAGCTTCCGCCATTGACATAATGATACATTTATCCAGGATGAGAGACCGGTCAAGACGAGTTTTAAGCATTTCAGAGGTTGCGGGGTATATGGACGGCCAAATTGTTTTAAATCCGCTTTATGAATTCCGTGATTCCGGAGATACGCCGGATGGGCGGGTGGATGGAGAATTGTATGGAACCGATAATAAAATGGTTCATATATC